>NZ_BAAAGU010000060.1:0-39678 GCF_039524635.1 Streptomyces thermocarboxydovorans
GGCCACCGGCGCGGGGGCCGGGGACGCGGTGGGGCCCCGGGGCGGTGGGGGCGCGGCGGGCGGGCCGCCGTCCGGCTGCGGCTGGTGCAGGCCGGGCAGCCGGCCCGTGCCGGCCAGGGTGGCGCCCACGGCGCCGAGCCCCACGCCGGACAGCACCAGCACCGTGCCGAACAGCAGGCCGAGCAGGGTGGAGACGAGACGCCGGCCGCGCCGCCGCGCGGCGTGCTCCCGCCGCTGCGGGGGCCGGGCGGGGCGCGGTTCGCCGCCCTTCCTGACCCGCCACCGGCCCCCTCACACGCACTGCTTCCAGTTGCCTCCCGTGCCGCCGGGCAGCGGCTTGGGGCGCAGGGCCGCCTGCTCCATGGAGCACCTCCCTTGATCTGCTGCCCGGCGGACCGGACGGCGACGAGCCACGAACGAGCGAGTAATGAGGACGAGTGAGTAATGAGGACGAGCTACGAACGGGTGAGACCGAGCGGACGGACGCCGCTCAGCCGGGCACGGGCACGGACGGCGTGCGGTGCGGCAGGAATCTGTGGGTGCGGCGGGAGAGCCAGGCTTCCTTGTAGCGGTCCACGTTGTGATGCCAGTGGAGGATGCCCGCCATCCAGTTGCGCAGGTCCTCGACGTACTGCTCCATGACCGCCCGCGCGTCCTGCGAGAGCGCGAAGTCCTCGTACAGCCTGGGGAGCTCGTGGGACACGACATGCTCGAACTGGCGCAGACGCTGGTCCATCAGGTCGTGCACGATGCGCAGGCCGCGCGGGTAGTCGCAGCCGAAGAAGTTCTGCACGACGAGGATCGCGTTGTGGATCTCGCCCTCGTACTCGATCTCCTTCTGGTAGGAGAACACATCGTTGATCAGGCATCCGTAGTCGATGGCGGCGTTCTCCATCGAGCGCACCGGGCCGCTGCGGTACACCTCGGGCGGGACGGCCGGGCCGTGGCCCATTCGGCACATGCTGAGGGTGAGGTCGGAGCCGAAGGTCCGGCGGCGCATCTCGAGATAGTCGACCGGGTCCGGGATGCGGTGCTGCATCTGGTTGGCCAGCTCCCACAGCCAGCTCTCCGTCATGGCGTTCACCGCGTACTTCAGGGTGCGGCGCGCCTCGGGAGGCATGGCCGCCGTGGTGCGCGCCCACAGGTCGGTCAGGCCGCGTTCCATGGCGTTGACGGGCACGGTCGCCGGTTCGCCCTCGACAGGCATGCAGTCCGACAGACGGGCCGTGGTCAGCCGGGCGGCGGCCATATCACGGCGGTGGCCGTACACCAGCGGGTAGTAGTCGTCGCCGTACGTCCCCCAGGCGAGCCACTGGGCGCTGAGGTCGAGGGCCTCAGCCGTGGCGTCCGGGTCGAGCCCGGCGGAGCACAGGGCGAAGTCGCCGGCGGCGAGCTTGTCCTCGTCCCACACGCCCTCGCTGAGGATGCCCATCCGGTGGCACCAGCGGACCAGTTGCTCCCGGGAGGTTTCGAGGTGCGGGCAGAGCCGCACCGGGATCGGCATGCGCAGATCGGGGATCCGGGACGGTCCGACCTTCTGGTACGGCACATGGGTGTAGGCACGCAGCCGCTCGGCTCCCGCCGACGCGAGCAGCGCCCGGACGTCGGCGGCCGAGGCCCCCGCCCCCTTGGGGCCGTCCCACGGGCGCCGGTCGAGCGCGCCCTCGTTCATGTACCGGCTGGAGCGCATGTGCCACTCGTGGCCTCCGGACTGCCAGTCCTGCAGCCCCCTGGCGTACGCCGCGACGGCCGCCACCTCGTCCGGGCCGAGCCCCTTCTCCAGGGCGATCGCGGGGACTTCGGTGAACGCGGTGTGCTCGAACTGCTGGAGCCGTGAGGTGAGGACGTCGTTGACCAGGTCGGCGGCCTCCTGGGTGCTGCAGCCGAAGAAGGTCTCCAGCACCAGGACGCCATTGCTGAGTTCGCCCTCCTCCTCGACCTCGCGCTGGTAGGAGAACAGGTCGTTGCGCAGGTGCACGGCGTCGGAGAAGGTCTCCATCAGCACCCGGAGCGGCCGGGTGCCGGCGACGGCGGCCGGGACCTCGGCGGTCGCGTACTCGACCAGCCCCGCCGACCAGGGCGCGCCGCCGACCTTGCGGCGCATCTCGATGTACTCGACCGGGTTGGCGATCCGCCCCTCGTTGATGTTGGACAGCTCCCACAGCGACTCGTTGAGCAGATGCTCGGTGGCGACGGCGAACCGGCGGCGCCAGCGGGCGGACATGGCCGGTACCGTGCGCGCCCACAGGTCGGCGAGGCCGGCCTCGACCGGATTCTGCGGCTCGGGCACGGGCGTCGCGTCGTCGAGCGGCATGAACAGCGGCAGCCGGTCCAGGTGGGCCTGGCCGGCGGCGCGGTCCTGGGTGCGTTTGTACTTCTCCAGGAAGTGGTCGTCGAAGAAGAAGACCCACACGTACCAGTCGGTGATGAGCGAGAGCGCGGGCCCGTCGCAGTCGGGGTGGGTGTAGGCGCAGAGCAGGCCGTAGTCGTGCGCGTCGAGATCGGCCTGCTCCCAGACCCCGGAACCCTCCAGCATGCCCATCTCGCGCGCCCACGCCGTCGAGTGGGCCCGGGCCTCGTCGACATGCGGGTTCAGCCGCGCGGGATGCGGCAGGTAGAAGTGCGGGAGTTCGAACGGCTGCGTCATGGCCGGGAGCTACCCGTGGGTCCGTGGCCGCATCCTCCGGCCCGGACATGATCACACCATCGCGTGAACCGGTGGTGAAACGGGAGTTCAGGCCTTATGTCCGGACCTGGATCAGGGCGTGGGTGCCTGCGGTGCGCCAGCGGCCGTCGGGCTCGGCCTTGTCCAGCGCCGCCACGGTGTCCGCGCTCAGGCCGGTGATCACATCGGACTTGAGCGTGCGCAGCGCGGCGACCGGGCCCGGGAACCAGTCGGTGACCTCGGCGAACGGGGTGGTCGGCGGCCAGAGCCGGTCGCCCACCAGGCGGCGGTAGTTGAGGTCGCCCTTGACCACGGTGACGGTGGCCGAGGCGAAATCGGCGCGCAGGTCGTCCGGCATCTCGGCGTACGGCAGCGGGGCGCAGGAGAAGGGGTGTGCGCGCAGCACCAGCCGGCCGTCGCCGAGGGCGGACCACAGGCGGCGCCCGGAATCGGCCGCCGCTCCCCCGGCCCCGGTCAGCCGGCGCAGCGCGTCGATCACATCGGTGCCGGTGGCGTCGGAGACGTAGTAGGGGTACGGCTTGACGTGCAGCACGGCCCGCGCGATCAGGCCGTGGGTCAGCAGATGGTCCAGAAGCAGCAGATCGGGGACGAGTTCACCGCCCGCGTTGTCGGCGACCAGGCAGAGCGTGCCCGTGCCGGAGGTGCCGAGCAGCGGCCAGAGCCGCTCGCTGTCGTCGGCCAGCAGACCGGGGACGGCGTCGGTCTCGCGGGTGCCCTCGGCGGACAGCCGGAAGCCGAGGTCGGCGCGGTTGCCCCAGAGGGAGCCGTGCAGCAGGGCGCGGGCCTGTTCGTCCGCGGGTCGGCCGGTGAGTTCGTCGAGCGCGGCCAGTTCCTCGTCGGTGGCGGGCGAGTCGAGTTCGGCGAGTTTGGCGGGGCGGAAGGGGTCGATGCCCTGCCAGGGGCCGGGGGCGAAGTAGCCGACGGCCTCCAGCAGCAGGCGGTAGAACCAGCTCTCGGACCACAGCCAGGGCACCTCGTACCAGGACCTGCCGGCGTACGCGGTCATCCCCCACTCCTCCCAGCGCGCCCGGTCGGGGGCGTCCGCCGGAAGGAGTTCGATCTCGCCCTCGGTGCAGTTGGCCAGCAGTGCGTCGAGCGCCCGCTGCTGGTGGGGTTCGTACGGGAAGGCCTCGCGCACCTGCCGGATGATCGCGGGGTGCCGCTCGGACAGCACGCTGTGCGGGAACGAGCCGGGTTCGGCGCCGAGGATCACGGGGGCGGTGGGGGTGTCGGGCATGCCGCTCACGGTAACGCGCGTCCGCGGCCGGACGCGGCACGTCACACCTGGGCGATCACGTCAGACGGGGGCGATGCACACGGGGGCGTTTCACACGGGGGGTCACACAGGGGGGTTCACACAGGGGGGTTCACACAGGGGCGATCTCGCGTTCCAGACGGGCGGCCAGGCTGAGGTAGCGGGCGCGGCGGGTCACCGGGACCAGGCCGCGTATGAGCAGATGCCACATCTCCGCCGTGCGGCGCGGCTGCCGGGCGACCGGTTCGCGGGAGCGGCCCACGACGCGGGTGCCGACGAAGAAGCAGACCAGGGAGTGGGCGACGACATCGACGTCGACGTCCGGGTGGATGTCGGCCTCCTTGACCGCGCCGACGAGCCGGGCGGTGACGATGTCCAGCCACTCGGTGAACGGATGGGTCAGCGGCGGGCGGGGCCGGGTGCCGCCGGTGGCCAGGCGCAGGCCGGCCCGCAGCACGGGGTCCTCGGCGGACAGGCGGGCTATGCCGAAGGTGAGGCGCATCAGCGCCTCCAGCGAGGTGTGACCGCGGTTCTCGGTGTCCCTGGCCAGGCGGCGGCAGGTGGCGGACTGCAGTTCCAGGATGGCGTGGGCCAGGTCCTCCTTGGCCGCGAAGTGGAAGTAGAGCGCCCCCTTGGTGACCTGGGCGTGTTCGACGATGTCGCTGAGACTGGTCGATTCGTAGCCCTGCCGGTCGAACAGGTCGGCGGCGGCTCTGATGATCGTCGCGCGGGTCTGCTCGGCGCGTACCTGCCTCGCCATCGACTGAACTCCTGTGCCGGGAAAGGAACGGGTCATGCCGTTTGTTTTTACCGTGCGTACACAATAACTCACCGTCAGGCCGCGTTCACCACACAGGTCGGACCGTGATCAGGCACACAACCGGCAAAAGTAGTCCTGCCGTTCAAAGAAAACAGCACGTCCGGTATCTGATTGTGGCAGCCCGGGGCCGACATGAGAAGGCGGGCCGGCCGGTGCCCCATCCGCACCCGCCGGCCCGCCTGTCCGTGCGCGGCCGAACCGCGCTGTCTCAGAAGGACCTTGAGAAGGTCATTGAGAAGGTCATTGAGAAGGTCGTTCTGAAGGTCGTTCAGAAGGTCAGCTGCCAGCCGTTCAGCCGCCCGGTGTCCCAGGCCGCCGTGTCCCGCACGCGCACCTTCCAGGTGCCGTTGGCGCTCTCTGCGGAGGCGTCGACGGTGTAGGTGGTGCGCACGTCGTCCGCCGAGTCGGAGCCGCTCGCGGACTTCAGCCGGTACGCCGAACCGTCCGGCGCCACCAGGTCGATGACGAGGTCACCGCGGTAGGTGTGGGTGATGTCCACGCCGACCCGCAGGTTGGAGGGGGCGTTGCCGCTGCGGCCGCTCACGGTGATCGGCGACTCGATCGCCGAGCCGTTGTCCGGAATGGAGACGGCGGTGCTGCTCGAGTACGTCGTGCCGGTGGGCGTTCCGCCGAGGACCGCCTGGACGGTCTTCGCCGCGTCGGCCAGGCCGGCGCCGCAGCCGCCGGAGCAGGTGCCGGGCAGGGCACGGGCGTTGGCTTTGATCGCCGACTCGATCTGGGCCGGGGTGAGCGCGGGGTTCGCCGACTTCATCAGCGCGGCCAGGCCCGCGATGTGCGGGGTGGCCATGCTGGTGCCCTGGTAGTGGGCGTATGTCGGCGGCGAGGTCGGAGTGGCTGACGTAGCCGGTGTCGAGGACGGCGACGGTGACGCCGCTGCCGGTGGCGAGGTCCCAGGCGCCCGGCACCCGCATGCCGGCGGTGGACTCGAACAGGTCCCACTGCTTGCCGTACTCGGTGTCGTCCGGGGTGGCGAGCGGCTTGTTGAGGCGGTCGGGGACGACGTAGGCGACCTGCGGGTCGGCCTCGTACTCGGCGACGACCTCGGCGACGTCCGAGCGGCCGGCCCGCTCGTCCAGCTCGACCAGGGCGGCGCCGGTGCCCAGGCGGCGCTCGAAGCCGACGTCCTCGCCGGCCTTGCGGCCCTTGGCGGCGGCGTCGGCGGCGGCCGCCTTGTCCGAGGTGGCCTCGGCGGCACCGGACTTGTAGCCGACGATGAGCCGCTCGGCCGGGGTGCCGGGGGCGGCCTCGGTCAGCGCCGCGGGGACGGCCGGCTCGGGGACGTCCTGGGCGACGGCGACCTGGGAGCTGGCCATCATCAGGGCGGCGGAGAGGGCGGCGACGGATATCGAGGTCCGTCTGAGCGAGGCGTTCGTGGGGGAGGTACGCAAGGGTGTGCCTTTCGTGCCGGACTCCGGCCAGCGGAGTTGGGGAGAAGGGTCGATCCGCTTCGTCCTCGAAGCGGCGGGGGTGGATCGACGTGCGGCGTCGGCCGGCCAGGCGCGAGCAGCGTGCCCTGCGGGGTTACCGGTGGGTCGGCTGCGGAGGGACGATAGGCAGGGCGCGGCACGGCGGGATACGGGGAAACCCTCGATCCGGCCGGAAAACCACCCTCGACGCCCTTGAGGGTCCCGGCAGTCGACCGTAATGGGACCGCTATGCCCCGCCTCGTGGCGAGGGTGAACGCGCCGGGCGGTTCTTCCGTACTGCACGGAGGGGAACGGGTCTGCGAGGACGGACCCACCGCGGGCGTCGGCCGGACCGGCGCCGGCACGGCCCGGTCGAGCCGCGCGGTGGCGCCGCCCCCGCAGAACCGTCCCCTGCCCCGCACGGCCGCCCCGGCCGTCACCTCCCCCGCGCCGAGGAGGCGTTACGGATGTCCCGGACGACCGCACACCGCGCGGCACTCGCGGCCGCCCTGGTGACCCCGCTGCTGCTGCCCCTGACGACGGCGGCACCCGCACGGGCGCACGGGGCACCCACGGACCCGGTGAGCCGGGTGCTGGCCTGCTCGCCCGAGGGCGGGGAGCGCGCCCGGTCGGCGGCGTGCCGGGCGGCCGTCGCCGCCAACGGGGCGCCCTTCACCGCCTGGGACAACCTCCGGGTGCCGAACGTGAACGGCGCCGACCGGCAGCGCATCCCGGACGGGAAGCTGTGCAGCGGGGGCCTGCCCGCCTACCGGGGCCTGGACCTCCCGCGCGCCGACTGGCCGGCCACCCGGGTGTCGCCCGGCGCGGCCCTGCCGATGAGGTACGTCTCGACGATCCCCCACGAGGGCACCTTCCGGATGTACCTCACCAAGCCCGGCTACGATCCGGCCAAGCCGCTGACCTGGTCCGATCTGCCCGCCAAGCCGTTCGCCGAGGTGACCGACCCGCCGCTGACGAAGGGCGCCTACCGCTTCCGCGTCACCCTGCCGTCCGACCGGACAGGACGTCATGTGCTGTACACGATCTGGCAGAACAGCAGCACCCCGGACACCTACTACTCGTGCTCGGACGTGGTGTTCCCGGAGTCGAAGCAGGAGCAGAAGCAGGATCAGGGGGCAGAGGCCGGGCGGGGGTCCGGCGCGGGTGCGGCGAAGGCCGAGGAGCGGAAGGCCGCCTCGCGGGACCGGAAACCCGAGGCATCGGGCACGCCCGGGGACGGTGCGGCGCCCTCCGGAGGGACAGCTTCCGGCGACGGGACTCCGGCCGCCGCGGCGGCGAAGGCGGCCCCCGCGGCCGCGTCCGGGCCCTCCGCTCCGATGGTGGCCGGGGGCGCGGCGGCCGTGCTGCTGCTCACCGCGGGCGCCGTACTGGCACCCCGGCTGCGGCGGCGCTGAGCCGTGGACCGGCTCCGCTTCATCACAATGCGGCAGCATCAACGCATCCGGGACGACTGGTCACTTGACGGCCGGCCGTTCCGCGCGATTGGCTCCTCGCCTCCTGCTCCTGCTCGGCCGCACAGCGAGGTCCGTACGCCCATGACTCTTTCCGGTGGACGACGGGGACCTGTCCCGGGGGGACACGCTGCGGGAGAGCCGCCCTTAAGTGCCGAGGACCAGGGGGACGTGGAGGGCGGCATGGACGAGGCCGACGCGGACGACCCGGACTGCCCCGCCGCCGGTACGCCGGCGGACCGCCTCACCGGCCACGACGGGGACCCCGCCGCCGGTACGCCGGGCACCGAGGCGGACCACGCCGCCGGGACCGCCATGGCTCCCGGGACCGCAACAGATCCCGCGACCGCCGCGGATCCCGCGACCGCCGCGGATCGCCCCTGTCCCGCCGGCGGGCTCGCCCCGCTCCCCCGGCGTGTGCCGCAGGGCAGGCCGGCCGCCGAGGGTCATGCCGAGATGCCGTCGGCCGCCGGCGACTTCACCGCGGAGCGCGCCGCCGCCTCGCTCGCCGCGTTCCAGCGTGGCACGCTCCTCGCCCGTGGCGAGGAGGCACCCGCAGCCGACACGACCGAAGGAACACCGCCATGACACGCCCCGTCCCCCCTGCGAACGCCCAGCTGGACAAGCTGCTCACCGGACTCGTGGAGCGGGTCGCGGAGGTGAACCACGCCGTGGTGCTGTCCGAGGACGGGCTGGTGATCAGCAGATCCACGGGGTTCCTGCGCGACGACGCGGAGCGGCTCGCCGCGAGCGCGTCCGGGCTGATGAGCCTGAGCAAGGGCGTCAGCATGGACTTCCGGGGCGGGCCGGTGCGCCAGGCGCTGGTGGAGATGGCCAACAGCTACCTGGTCCTGACGTCGGCCGGCCCCGGGGCGCAGCTCGTCGTGCTCACCGGTCCGGGCGCCGACGTCGGTGTGGTGGCGTACCAGATGAACATGCTGGTCAAGCAGATCGGCGAGCATCTGCGGGCGGCCCTGCGGAGCGTCACCGCCGGGCCCGGTGCCGGGCCCGGCGTGTGAAGCCGCTTCACGACCGCCCGTCGGTGATCCGTCCGGCCTGGTGACCGGTCCGGTGCGGGGTCAGTCCAGTCCGGCCGACTTCAGCCATGCCTTCGCCACGTCCAGCGGGTCCTTCTTCTCCAGCTGCACCTGCGCGTCCAGCTTCAGCAGGGTCTCGGTGTCGAGCTTCGCGGACACCGCGTCGAGGGCGTCCACGCCCTCCTTCGGCAGCCCTTCCTTGCTGACCAGCGGGGTGACGTTGGCGAAGCCGAAGAGGTTCTCCGGGTCCTTCAGGACGACGAACTTCTCCTTCACGATGGTCGGGTCGGTGGTGAAGATGTTCGCCGCCTGGACGGTGTTGCGGGTGAGGGCCGCCTGGGTCAGCGGTCCGCCCGCGTCGAGCGCCTTGAAGGACTCGAACTCCAGGCCGTAGACGGACTTCAGGCCCTTGAGCCCGTGGTGGCGGGTCTGGAACTCCGGCGAGCCGCCGATCACCAGCTTCGGTGCCACGTCCTTGAGGTCGGCGAGCGTGGAGGAGGCGGTGAGCTGGTACTTCTTCGCCGTCTCGGCGTTGACGCTGACCGAGTCCTTGTCCTCGGCGGGCGAGGACTGAAGCAGCGTCAGCCCCTTGTCCAGCTTGGCCTTGACGGCGGCGTTCACCTCTTCGACGGACTTCTGCTCCGCCTCGGGGTCGAGGTAGGCGAGCAACGAGCCGTTGTACTCGGGCAGAACGGTGATGGAACCGTTCTTCATCAGGCCGTACGTCGTCTCACGGCTGCCGATGTTGTGCTTGTAGGTGACCTTGATGCCCTTGGCCTTGAGGGCCTCGCCGTAGATGTCGGCGAGCAGGGTGCTCTCGGCGAAGTTGTTGGAGCCGACGACGACGGTGCCGGCCTCGGCCTTCTCCTCGGCGAGGGGGTTGTCGGAGGTGTCACCGGAGCCGCCGCAGCCCGCGAGCAGCGCCGCCACGGCGGTGAGCACGACGGCCGCCGCGCCGGTGTGCCTCGTCCTGGACCTGCTGCTGTGCGCGCTGGCGGTAGAAGTCATTCACCGATCCAATCCAGCCGCTTCACGATCAGTCAAGGCCGTCCGGGTTACGTTTTGCGACACAGGTGGGGGCGTCCGAGGACGCCTTGTGACGCCCGGGAGGGCCCTGAGGGCCGTGAGGGCATCCCCGGCCTCGCCCGGCTGCGGGCCAGGTCACGTTCTGCGCCTGCGCACCCCCGGTGAGACCGCCAGCCGTCCGGCCGCCCAGAACACTGCGATGGTGACGAGCGCGAGGAGGGCGACGAGCGTGGCGCCGCCGACCACCTTCTCGTAGTCCCGCTGGTAGAGGCCGTCGACGATGTAGCGGCCCAGCCCGCCGAGGGAGACGTACGCGGCGATGGTGGCCGTCGACACGATCTGGATGGCCGCCGAGCGCAGCCCGCTGAGGATCAGCGGCAGCGCGACCGGGAGTTCGACCTGGAAGAGGATGCGTGACTCGTGCATGCCCATGCCGCGGGCGGCGTCCACCGGCGCGGGGTCGACGGAGCGCACCGCCTCGTAGGTGGTGACGAGGATCGGCGGGACGGCGAGCACCACCAGCGGGATCATCACGGGCAGCAGTCCGAAGCCCATGGTGACCACGATCAGCACCAGCAGGCCGAAGCTGGGCAGGGCGCGGGCGGCGGTGGCGATGAAGGCGATGGCGTTGCCGCCGCGTCCGGTGTGCCCGGTGAGCAGGCCCGCGGGCAGGCCGACGGCGGCGGCCATGGCGAGGGCGAGCAGGGTGTACTGGATGTGTTCCAGGAGGCGCTGCGGGATGCCGTCGTAGCCGTGCCAGTGGGCGCTGTCGCTGAAGAAGGCGTCGGCGAAGTTGAGGACGTTCACCGGGCCACCACCTCCGCCTCGGCCCGTTCCCGCGTCGCGGCGGCTGCCCGGGGGCGTCCGCCCGAGCCGCGGGGCATCCACGGGGTGAGCACTCTGCGCAGCAGCACCAGCACGGCGTCGCACAGGATGGCCAGTGCGGCCGTGGTAAGCACGGAGTTGACGGCGAGTTCGGGCCGGTCGTACTTCTGCGCGGCGGCCAGCAGATTGCCGAGCGCGCCCTGGTTGCCGATCAGGGCGCCCACGCTGACCAGGGAGATGCTGGACGCGGTGGCGACCCGGAGGCCGGCGATGACGGCGGGCGCGGCGATCGGCAGCTGCACCTGGAGATAGCGGCGCACGGGGCCGAAGCCCATGGCGGTGGCGGCGGCGAGCGTCTCCTGCGGCACCGAGCGCACGGCGTCGACGATCGCCGGGACCAGCACCACCAGGCTGTAGACGGCCAGCGGGATCATCACGGTGAGTTCGGTCTGGCCGGTGTAGTCGATGAGGACGACGAAGAAGGCCAGGGAGGGGATGGCGTAGAGGACAGTGGTCACGCCGAGCACCGGTGCGTACAGCCAGCGCAGGCGGACGCACAGCTGGGCGAGGGGCAGGGCGAGCAGCAGTCCGGCGGCCACCGGCAGCAGCGCCTCGCGCACATGCAGTCCGACCAGGCCGAGCCAGCTGTGCTGGAGGTCGCTGGGGATGTCGAAGAAGCCGTTCACGAGGCGACCTCGGCCTTGTCCGCCCTGTCGTTCTCGTCCGCGTCACGGGACTTGCCGGACTCCTCGGCCTGCTGAGAGGTGTCCGTGCGGCTCTCGGTGTGGGCGGTGCGGATCGCCTCGGCGATGGTCTGCTGCGAGACCACGCCGGTCACCCGGCCGGTGCCGTCCACGGCGACGGCCCAGCCGGTGGGCGAGAGCACGGCGCAGTCCAGGGCGGCGCGGAGCGAGTCGGTGCCGGGCACGAACGGGCGGCCGTGCGGCAGCAGCCGCTCGGTGTCGACGGGCCCCGCGCTCGCCTCGCGCCGGTCGGCCCAGCCGAGCGGGCGGCCGTCGGCGTCGGTCACCAGCAGGTGCGGGGTGCCGGAGGCGGCGATGCGCCCGGCGTCCGCGTCCGCCGTGATGACCGGCTCGGTGGTCAGTTCCAGGGTGGCGGAGGAGAAGAAGGAGAGCCGGCGGATGCCGCGGTCGGCACCGAGGAAGTCCTCGACGAAGCCGTCGGCGGGGGCGGAGAGCAGCTCGGCGGGCGGGGCGTACTGGGCGAGCCGGCCGCCCTCGCGCAGCACGGCGACCATCGTGCCCAGCTTGATCGCCTCGTCGATGTCATGGGTGACGAAGACGATCGTCTTGCCCAACTCGTCCTGCAGCCGCAGCAGTTCGTCCTGGAGCCCCTTGCGCACCACGGGGTCGACGGCGGAGAAAGGCTCGTCCATCAGCAGCACCGGCGGATCGGCGGCGAGCGCCCGCGCCACTCCGACGCGCTGCTGCTGACCGCCGGAGAGCTGGTACGGGTAGCGCTTGGCCAGCGCGGTGTCCAGCCCCACCCGCTCCATCAACTCCACCGCCCGCGCACGGGACTTCTGCTTGCCCCAGCCGAGCATGCGGGGCACGGTGGCGATGTTGTCGACGATGGTGCGGTGCTGGAACAGCCCGGCGTTCTGGATGACGTAGCCCATGGACCGGCGCAGGGCGGTGACCGGCCGGCGCTGGATGTCCTGGCCGTCGAGGAGGATGGTGCCCTCGGTGGGCTCCACCATCCGGTTGATCATGCGCAGGGTGGTGGTCTTGCCGCAGCCGGAGGGCCCGACGAGGACGGTGATCGAGCGGTCCGGGATCTCGAGCGACAGCCGGTCGACCGCCACCGTGCCGTCCGGGTACCGCTTTGTGACTGAATCGATCCGTATCAAGACGCCGAATGCCCTTCGGGTGGCGGAAAACTGGCCGGCTCACGCTCGCTGTCGCCGGTCGAGTCTAGACGCCGCCTCCGACAACGCCCGGATTCCGGACGCGCGGGGTCGCACGGCCGGTCCCTGCGGCCCGGGTCCCGCCACCGTGTCTTCACGGAGTCATCTCACGGGGCCTGGAGCGCTCTCACGGGTCTTGGAGTCTCCTCACGGAGTCTTACGGAGCGGTGACGTGCCGGGCGTGGTCCCGCTGCCGGGCGGGCGCGCGGACCTAGCGTGGGCACATGCGCGTACTGGTCACCGGCGGTGCCGGTGTCATCGGATCCCATGTCGTCGAGGCACTGCGGGCCCACGGCCACGAAGCGACGGTGTCCGACATCCGCTCCGACCCGGCGCACGACGTGCGCGGCCCGGACGCGGTGCGCCGCGCGCTGTCCGGCGTGGACGCCGTGTGCCACCAGGCCGCCAAGGTGGGGCTCGGCACCGGCTTCGGGGACGCGCCGGACTACGTCTCCCACAATGACCTGGGCACGGCGGTGCTGCTGGCGGCCATGGCGGAGGCGGGCGTGCGCCGGCTGGTGCTGGCCGGTTCGATGGTCGTGTACGGCGAGGGCCGCTACGACTGTCCGCGGCACGGCGTCGTACGGCCCGGCCCGCGCTCGGTCGCCGACCTGGACGCCGGCCGCTTCGAACCCCGCTGCCCGCACTGCGGCACCGGACTCGAACCCGGGCTGACCGCCGAGGACGCCCCGCTCGACCCGCGCAATGTGTACGCCACCACCAAGCTGGCGCAGGAGCACCTGGCGGCCGCCTGGGCCCGCAGCACCGGCGCCACCGCGGTGTCCCTGCGCTACCACAACGTGTACGGCCCCCGGATGCCCCGCGACACCCCCTACGCGGGCGTCGCCTCCCTCTTCCGCTCGGCCCTGGCCCGCGGCGAGGCACCGCGGGTCTTCGAGGACGGCCGCCAACGCCGCGACTTCGTGCACGTACGGGACGTGGCCCGGGCCAACGTCGCCGCTCTGGAGGCGGAGCCGCCGCGCGGCGCCCTCACCGCCTACAACACCGGCAGCGGCACCCCGCGCACGGTCGCGGAGATGGCACGCGCCCTCGCCGCCGCCTGCGGCGGCCCCGAGCCGGTCGTCACCGGCGAGTACCGCCTCGGCGACGTCCGCCACATCACCGCCGACTCCTCCCGCCTGCGCACGGAGCTGGGCTGGAAGCCGGAGGTGGAATTCGAGGAGGGGATGCGGGAGTTCGCGGCGGCGGGGCTGCGCGGCGACCCGTCGTGATGTCCCGGCGGCCCCGGACGCCGGCGGTTGGACGGGACGGCCGTCACGCCTCCGCCGCCGGCAGGCGGACCCGTCATGCCTCGGCCGCCGGGAGACACGGACCCGTCACGCCTCCGCCGCCGGCAGGCGGACCCGTCACGCCCCCACCGACAGGAGACACGGGCCCGTCACGCCCCCACCGACAGGAGACACGGGCCCGTCACGCCTCCGCCGCCAAGAGGCGGACCCGTCAGGCCTCCGCCGCCGGGAGGCGGACCTCGAAGCGGCAGCCGCCGGTGACGTTGCGGACGGTGGCGGTGCCCCGGTGGGCCTCGACTATGCCGCGGACGATGGCGAGACCCAGGCCGGCGCCGGCCGGCGGGGTGCGGGCGTGGGTGCCGCGCCAGCCGGTGTCGAAGACGCGGGGCAGGTCCTCCTCGGGGATGCCGCCGCAGCCGTCCGTGACCGCCAGGACCACGCCGGTGTCCGAGCGTTCGGCGGTGACGGCGACCGTGCCGTCGGCGGGGGTGCGGCGGATGGCGTTGACCAGGAGGTTGCCAAGGACGCGGCTCATCTCCCGGCCGTCCACCTCCACCGGCACCGGTTCCACCCGGTCGCCGACCAGGCGTACGCCGTGCTCGCGGGCGAGCGGATCGGCGCCGGCGAGAGCGTCGCCGACCAGGTCGTAGAGGGACATGCGGGAGAGCGAGAGCGTCAGCGTGCCGGCGTGGATGCGGGAGAGTTCGAAGAGGTCGCCGACCATGTCGTTGAGGCGTTCCACCTCGGTGCGGATCTGCTTGAGGTAGCGGTCGGGGTCGGCGGCGACGCCGTCCTCCAGCGCCTCGGCCATGGCCCGCAGCCCGGCGAGCGGGGTGCGCAGGTCGTGGGAGATCCAGGCGACGAGTTCGCGGCGGGAGGTCTCCAGGGCGCGTTCGCGGTCGCGCGACTCGGCGAGCTTGCGGCTGGTGGACTCCAGCTCCCGGCTGAGCGCGGCGAGTTCCGCGGTCGCCGGGCCGTCCGGTGCCGCGAAGTCGCCGCCGTCGCCGAAGGAGCGGGCCGCCAGCGCCAGGTCGCGGCTGCGGGCGACGACCCAGCGGCCCAGCAGCAGCGCGGTCGCCAGGGACACCACGGCCGCCATGGCGACGACGGTGGTGACGACGGTGAGGTCGTGCGCGGAGAGGAACATCGCCTGGGCCACGGCGAGGGTGCCGGCGAGCATCGCGGTCACCGCGACGGCGGCGACCACCGCGAGGTGCACGGTCAGCGACCGGCGGCGGATGAGCAGCAGGACGCAGGCGCCGAGCAGCCCGGCCACGGCGGCGCCGGCGAAGGCGAACAGGGCGATGAGAAGGGTGTCGCGCATGGTCAGTCCTGCCCCGCGTCGGATGTCTCCACGCCGGATGTCTCCACGCCGGATGTGTCCACGGTGTCGAAGCGGTAACCGACGCCCCACACCGTCTGGATCAGCCGGGGCCGGGCCGGGTCGTCCTCGACCTTGCCGCGCAGCCGCCGGACGTGGACGGTGACGGTGGACAGGTCGCCGAAGTCCCAGCCCCAGACCTCGTGCATCAGCTCCTCGCGGGTGAACGCCCGCCCGGGATGGCGGAGGAAGAAGGAGAGGAGGTCGAACTCCCGGATGGTGAGGGCGAGTTCGGTGCCGTTCTTGTGGGCGCGGCGGGCGACGGGGTCGACCGAGAGGCCGGCCGCGCGCAGCACGGCGGCCGACGGCGGCGCCGGGCGGGCGCGGCGCAGCACGGACTCCACCCGCAGGACCAGCTCGCGCGGGCTGAACGGCTTGGTGACGTAGTCGTCGGCGCCGACCTCCAGGCCGAGGATGCGGTCGTCCTCGTCGCCGCGCGCGGTGAGCATGATCACGGGCACGGGTCCCTGGCCGCGGATCCGGCGGCACACCTCGAGGCCGTCCATGCCGGGCAGCATCAGATCCAGGACGACGAGGTCGGGCCGGTGCGCGGCGGCGCGCGCGAGGGCGTCCGGGCCGTCGCCCGCGTGGTCGACGTCGTAGCCGGCACGGTCCAGGTAACCCGAGACGATCTCGGCGACGGTGGGGTCGTCGTCGACGACGAGGACCCGCGCCCTGGCCTGCCCGGTGGCTTGTTGCTGCTCCATGCGGCCAGCCTCGCACCGCGCGCGCGAAAGCGCCGCCGCCGGGCGCCGACGTCCGCGTTTCGTAAGGAGCCGAAGTCCGGTTTATCCGCTTCGTCTTCGTAGAGTGAGAGCCGTGATCAACTCATTGAGCGGGCCGGAGACGCCCGGCCCGGACCCGGGCGGGACGCCCGGCGGCGCCGCGAGCGGCGTGGCTCCCGTGGATGTCGTGGATGTCGTGCTCCCCTGTCTCGACGAGGCGGAGGCGCTGCCGTGGGTGCTGGAGCGCGTGCCGCCCGGCTGGCGCGCGATCGTCGTGGACAACGGCTCCCGCGACGGCTCCGACCGCGTCGCCCGCTCGCTCGGCGCCACCGTGGTGCGCGAGGAGCGGCGCGGATTCGGCGCCGCCTGCCACGCCGGGCTCACCGCCGCCACCGCCGAGATCGTCTGCTTCTGCGACTGCGACGCCTCGCTCGACCCGGCCGACCTGGTGCCGTTCGTGGCGGAGATCCGCTCCGGACGGGCCGACCTGGTGCTCGGCCGGCGCCGGCCGCGGGCGCGCGGCGCCTGGCCGCTGCGCGCCCGCGCGGGCAACCTCGCGCTCACCCGGCTGCTGCGCCGCCGCACCGGGCTGCGGCTGCACGACCTCGGCCCGCTGCGCGCGGCCCGGCGCGAGGACCTGCTGAGCCTGGACCTGACCGACCGGCGCAGCGGCTATCCGCTGCAGATGGTGGTGCGCGCCGCCGACGCGGGCTGGCGGGTCACCGAGCACGACGTGCCGTATCTGCCCCGCACCGGGACGTCCAAGGTGACCGGCACCTGGCGCGGCACCTGGCAGGCGGTGCGGGACATGAGCCGGGTGCTGCGCGAGACGCCGCCCGCGCGGGTGGACGCGCGGGAGGACGCGCGGGAGGACGCTCGAGAGAACGCTCGAGAGGACGTGGGCCCGTGACGAGCGATGTGACGCTGGTGGTCGTCGCGAAGGAGCCGCGGCCGGGCCGGGTGAAGACCAGGCTCACCCCGCCCTTCACCCCCGAGGAGGCGGCGGACCTCGCCCGGGCCGCGCTCGCCGACACCCTGGACGCGGTGGCCCGCACCCCGGCCCGCCGCCGGCTGCTGGTGCTCGACGGGGCGCCGGGCCCCTGGCTGCCGGCCGGCTTCGAGGTCGCACCGCAGTGCGCCGGCGGCCTCGACGAACGGCTGGCCGGCGCGTTCGCACGGTGCGACGGCCCGGCCCTGCTGATCGGGATGGACACCCCGCAGGTCACCCCCGACCTGCTCACCGTCGACTTCGCCGACTGCGACGCCTGGTTCGGCCCCGCCGAGGACGGCGGCTTCTGGGCCCTGGGCCTGGCCGAGCCCGCCCCGGCCCTGCTGCGCGGCGTCCCGATGTCCACCCCGCACACCGGCGCGGCCCAGCGCCGCCGCCTCGCGCATCTGCGGGTGCGGGACCTGCCGATGCTCCGGGACGTGGACACCGCGCGGGACGCGGCGCTGGTCGCCGAGGCGGCGCCCGGCAGCCGCTTCGCCGCCCGCCTGGCCGACCTGACGGCGTCCCGCCGATGAGGGGGATACGCCTCGGCGCGCAGCGCGGGCCCACGCCGGGCGGCGCGGAGACGGTGCAGACGGTGGAGTCGGTGGGGGCGGAGGCGGTGCAGACGGTGGAGTCGGTGGGGGCCTGGTCGTCCGACACCTACGCCGAGGCCCTGCACACTGGGCGGGGGCCGCTGTTCCTGCGGCGGCCGGACGGCTGGCTGCTGCCGCTGGAGGTCGAGCGGTGGTGCGCGGAGGCCGACGCCGCCGATCTGGAGGTGCTGCGGCGCTGCGAGGGCGCGGTGCTGGACGTGGGCTGCGGTCCCGGACGGCTGCTGACGGCGCTGGCCGCGCAGGGTCGGCGGGCCCTGGGCATCGACGTCAGCGAGGCCGCGGTCGCCCGCGCCGTGCGGCGCGGCGGACAGGCCCTGCACCGCTCGGTGTTCGATCCGCTGCCCGGCACCGGCCGCTGGGGCACCGCCCTGCTCCTGGACGGCAACATCGGCATCGGCGGCGACCCGTCCGCCCTGCTCGCCCGGCTGGCCCGGCTGCTCGCACCCGGCGGGCTCCTGCTCGCCGAGACGGCTCCGCTCCCGGACGCCGACGAACGGGTCACGGTCCAGGTCACGGGCGCCCGCGGCACCCCGGGCAGCCCGTTCCCCTGGGCCCGTCTCGGCACCGCCGCACTGCTGCGGTACGCGGGCGAGGCGGGCTGGCGCACCGAGGCCGACTGGACGTCCGGCGGACGGAGCTTCGTGGCCCTGCGCACCGGGCCGGCGACCTCGCGGCGCTGACCGGCTCCCGGATACACCGCCCAGCGGCTCGCATACCCCGCCCAGCGGCTCGCATACGCCGCCCTTCCTCGTCGGGCAACGCCTTGCCACGGCCCACATCCCAGCGGTCGCCCCCGCAACCGGATGGTCGTGCCATGCGTCCGAGCAGAGAGCCCTTGATCCCCGCGAGGAAGGTGACACCGTGGCCCCCCACGCCCTGAACGTCGTTGAACAGGCCGAGATATGCGCCGAGATCGGCGGTGTGCTCGGCGGCAGTCTCCCCGACGGCTGGGCGACGGCGACCCTCCGGTGGGCCGAACTGGCCGTCGGCGGTTCGGCGGCGTCCCTGTCCGTCAAGGCCGCGGACGGCAGCAGTCTCGTCGCGTCGGGCATCCCGCGGGGCATCACCGAGCTGTGCCGGCGGCTGCGGCAGGGCATGTACGCCGAGGGCAGAGGCACCTGGTTCACGCTGGTCTACACACTGACCCCGGAGAAGTACACGGTCCACTACGACTACGACAACGAGCCGGACACGCCCTCCTTCGCACCCGAGAGCTACGCCCGGGACCTCGCCTACTTCCCCCGCACCGAGGAGAACATCCCGGACTGGCTGCGCAAGAAGCTGGACGGGCTCCCCAACGTCCACGGAGCCGTCCACCCGGAGGCCGATGAGCAGGACGGTGTCCCGAGGCCCTCGCTGGAGGAGTTCGCCGCCGCCCTGTCCGGGGCGGGCTGGGAGACGGGCCCGTCCGACCAGTTCTCCGGTGAGCTCGCCTTCTCCACCGGCTGGGCCCGGCTCGGCACGCTCTCCGGTCCCGGCCTCATCCGCTTCTCCGGACAGGTCGAGCCGGAGCGGTGGGAGGAGCTCCACTCACTGCTCACCGGCTTCGGCTGGAACGCCGGCATGTCGTGCTACGAGCCCCGGGGCGGCGACCTCGTGCGCGAGTTCCCGCCGCCCCGGGAGACCGGGCACTGAACGACACGGCGCCGGAAGACCGGCCGCCGAGGACGACCGGGCGGGGTGACGAGAGACCCCGTCAGTCCTGAGCCGGCGGACGGCGCCGCCCCCTGCGCACCCGTACCGCGTACAGCAGCGCGGAGCCGCCGAAGAGGGCGGCCGTGACGAGGAGCCAGCGGGCGGCGTAGCCGTCGGCGGACAAGGCGGTGAACCGGGCGTAGCGCTCCGAGACCCGGCCGGTGATCAGCGGGAACCAGACGAGGAGCAGCAGCCCGGAGAGCACGACCGGCACCCGCACATGGTTCACCCACCGCCGGCGCCGGCCCGCGGTCGCCAGCAGCGCCCGGTCGGCCGCCAGGTACACGGGCGCCAGCACCAGGTCGTGCAGCACGGCCGCGCCGACGAACCACAGCACGACGAGCAGCCAGTCGCCCTCCAGGAGCCGCACCCCCGCGTACCCGCACAGGGCGAACGAGCAGAGCAGCACCAGCAGATGGAAGGGGCTGCCGAGCACCGGGCGCGGGAGGCGGGGGAAGCGGGGGAAGCGGGGGAGGCGGGGGAAGCGGGGGAGGCGGCGGAACCGCTGGATCCGTGCCACTGTCCTCACAGCTTTCCGAAGGTCAGGCGGGCCACCCACTTGGTGTTGAGCACTCCGGGGGCCGCGGGGACGATGATCCGCGCCGGGTGGCCGTGATCGAGGCTGAGATCCTCGCCGTTGACGGCCAGGGCCAGCAGGGAGCGCGGGTCGGCGACCTGGTTGGCGCGCAGCGCCGCCGTGCGGAAGGCGCCCCGGCGCTGCAGCGACTCCACGAGCACGTCGGGCGGCTCCTCCTCGCCGGCCAGCGCCGCGAGGTCGCGCAGCCGCACGCCCCGCCACCACTGGTCGGAGGTCGACCAGCCCTCCACGCAGGCGATGGGCAGCGCCGCGCTGTGCTGGGGCAGGTCCAGCAGCTCGGCGCGGCTGAGCCGGACGGTTCCGGAGCGCCCGGTGACGACCAGCCGCCAGGCCTCGGCGGTGGTCTCGGCGGGGCGGATCCCCGCGTAGGCGGCCGTCTTGTTGATCTGGAAGCCGTTGGGGCCGGTGCCCGGCTCGGGCCCGCCGCGCGGGGTGAGGACGGCGGTCTGCCGGAGCGGCCCGTCGAAGCTGCGCCCGGCGGAGGTGGCGAACAGCAGCAGCGAGGCGCCGCCCACCAGCCCGAACGCCCCCCGGCGGGAGAGGGTCGGCGGGTCGGGGTCCAAAGTCACCAGGTCGCTCGGCTCCTCCGGCTGGTGCCGCCGCATGGCGCGCAGATTGCGCAGCGCCACCGGCATCTTCAGCACCACATGGGCGAGGAAGGCGCCGAAGAAGACCCAGGCGCCGTAGAAGTGCAGGGGATAGAAGGAGCCGGGGAAGACGTAGTCGAGCTGGACGTTGAGGATGCCGGTGACGAACTGGAACAGCGCGCCGCCGACCAGGAGCACCAGCGACAGGCGTTCCAGGGCGTGGCTGAGCGAGCGGGCCGGGGGCATGGTGAACAGCCGGGGCAGCACCGACCACAGCTTGGCCAGCAGCACCGGGACGAGGGTCAGCCCGAGGGTGACATGGACGCCCTGGGTGAGCCGGTACAGCCAGGGCGGGTCGGTGGGCCAGGAGAAGAGGTAGAAGCCGAGGATCCCCTTGTCCGGGGTCTTGTCGTTCACCCGTGCCAGATCGGGGTTGTACGAGGCGTAGGACACCAGGCCCGTGACGAACAGGACCGTGATGCCGGCGAGGAGCACCATGCCGAGCACGGCGGTGAACCGGGGGCCGCGCAGCGGGCTGCGCCAGCGCGGGGCGGTGAGGAGGGACCGAGCCATGTACCGACCGTAGGTCCGCACTCCCCCGTCAGCCGGGTCATGACCGGTGACGAAACGCTGACGTCCACGCTCGGCGGCCCGGCTCGGGCGTCCGCCCGGCCTAGCGTGACCGCGTGAACCGTGATCTCCGCCGTGACCCCCGCTCCGCTCCGCTCCGTGACCTGGACTCCGGTCTCCGCCGTGGCCTGAAGTCCGGTCTCCGCCGTGACCTGTACGCCGTCGCCGCGGCCGCGCTGCTCGTGGCGGCCGCGGCTCTGATCGGCTGGTCGATCCAGCGCCGGGACGGCTCCCTGCGGGTGAACTGGCCGCCGCTGCTGGCCCACTGGGAGCCGCACCTCGGCCCGGGCACACCGGCGGCGGTGCTGGTCGCGGTGGCCGTCGTGGTGTACGGTCCGGCGCTCGCCCGGCGGCCGGCCTGGCGCACGCTGCTCGCCGCGGTGTGGGCGGCCGCCCTGGCGTGGACCTGGTCGCTGGCGCTGATCGACGGCTGGCACCGGGGCATCGCCGAACAGCTGACCACCCGTCATGAGTATCTGCGGGTCATCGGCCGCTTCGACGACATCCCCGCCACCCTGCGGGACTTCACCGCGCACATCCTGATCGACGCGCCGGACAACTGGCCCGCCCATGTGGCCGGTCACCCGCCGGGCGCCACCGTCACCTTCGTGCTGCTGGACCGGGCGGGGCTGGGCGGCGGGGGCTGGGCGGGCGCCTTCTGCATCACCGTGGGCACCACCGCCGGCGTGGCGATCCTGTGCGCCGTCCGCGCCCTGGCCGGCGAGTCCTGGGCCCGCCGCGCCGCCCCGTTCCTGGTCCTGGCCCCGGCCGCGGTGTGGGTGGGCACCTCCGCCGACGGGTACTTCACGGCGGTCACCGCCTGGGCGGTGGCGCTGCTCGCCCTCGCCGTGACCGGACACCGCCCGCGCTGGACGGGCCTGGCATCGGGACTGCTGTTCGGGCTGACCGTGTACCTGTCCTACGGGCTGACGCTGTCCGCCGTGACCGGCGCGGCGGTGCTGCTGCTGGGCAGGGAGCGGCTGCGGCCGCTGCCGTATCTGGCGGCGGGAATCCTGGTGGTCCCGGCGGTCTTCACGGCGCTGGGCTTCGACTGGTGGGAGGCGTACCGGCTGCTGGTCACCCGCTACTACCAGGGCGCCGGCGGGGTCAGGCCGTACGGCTACTGGGTGTGGGCGAACTTCGCCTGCACGGTGCTGATCATCGGCCCGGCGGCCGTGGCGGGTTTGCGCCGGTGCGGCGGTCTGCTCGTCGCGCGCCGGGGGCGGCTCACCGGCCCACCGGCGGCACGCCTCGCGCTGCTGGCGCTCTCCGCCCTGCTCGCGCTGCTGATCGCGGACCTGTCCGGCATGAGCAAGGCGGAGACCGAACGCATCTGGCTGCCGTTCGCCTTCTGGCTGCTGCCCGCCTGCGCCCTGCTGCCCGGCCCCCGGGTGTGGCTGGCCGGGCAGGCACTGCTCGCGCTGCTGGTCAACCATCTGCTGGTGACGGGGTGGTGAGCGAGGCGCGGAGGGCCGGGAGCGGTCAGGCCTCGGCGAGTGTGCGGTCGGGTGTGATCTCGAGGACCTGCTCGACGCCGGGGACGGTGCAGCGCAGGGTGTGCAGCAGATGGTGCAGATCGGTGCGGGCCTGGGTCTCGGTGGAGTCGGGCCAGAGCAGTCCCGCCAGGTGCCCGCGGGGGTGGGCCTGGTCGCGGTGGAGCACCAGGTGGGCGAGCAGGGACGCGCCCCGGGCGGACTCCAGCGGCCAGGCTGCTCCCCGGCGGCCCCGATCCGGAACCGCCCCAGCACCCGTACCTCGACACGCGCCACACCGTCAGTGTGCCGCCGCGGGCCCCGCCCCGCCCGGCATTGCGCGGAAACGCGCAGGCCACGGGGACGGGGGCCCTACCGAGCTGCCTCAGTCCTCCTCGGGCTGCAGCCGCAGCGAGATGCTGTTGATGCAGTACCGCTGGTCGGTGGGGGTCGGATAACCCTCACCCTCGAAGACATGGCCCAGGTGCGAGCCGCAGCGGGCGCAGCGGACCTCCGTGCGCACCATGCCGTGCGAGCGGTCCTCCACCAGCTCCACCGCGTCGGAGTCCTTCGGGTCGTAGAAGGACGGCCAGCCGCAGTGCGACTCGAACTTGGTCTCGGAGGTGAACAGCTCGGCACCGCAGGCGCGGCAGGAGTAGACGCCCTGGGTCTTGGTGTCGGTGTACTCCCCCGTGAAGGCGGGCTCGGTGGCCGCCTGGCGCAGTACGGCGTACTCGGCGGGGGTCAGCTCCGCGCGCCACTGCTCGTCCGGCTTCTCCACCTCGTACGGCATGAGCCTCAACCCCTACTCGGCTACTTCGGCTGCTTCGACAGACGGTCCAGGATCCGCGGGCCGAGGTCGGTGACGTCGCCCGCCCCCATAGTGAGAACGAGATCGCCGGGCCCGGTCATTCCCGCGATCACCGAGGGCACCTCGGCCTTGTCGTGCACGGCCGTGACGTCCGCGCCGGCGGCCCGCGCCGCGTCGATGATCAGCTCGCTGGTGACGCCGGGGACCGGGTCCTCGCGGGCCGGGTAGATGTCCAGCACCACGGCGGCGTCGGCGAGTGCCAGGGCCTGGCCCATCTCGGTGCCGAGCTCCCGGGTGCGGGAGAACAGGTGCGGCTGGAAGACGACGAGGATGCGGGAGTCGCCGGCGGCGGCGCGCATGGCCTCCAGGTCGGCGGTCATCTCCGTCGGGTGGTGCGCATAGGAGTCGACGACCTGCACGCCCGCGGCCTCGCCCTTGAGCTGCAGGCGCCGCTTCACGCCGGTGTACGCGGCGAGCGCGGGCGCCAGGTCGGCGGCGGGGATGCCGAGCGCCACGCCGGCGGCGAGGGCGGCGACGGCGTTGTGCGCGTAGTGGCGTCCGGGCACGGAGACGGTGAAGGTCAGCGGGGCGCCGTCCAGCTCGACGGTGACCTCGCTGCGCAGCCCCTGCGGGACGACGGACAGCACCCGCACGTCGGCGTCGGCCGACTCGCCGTAGGTCACCGTCCTCACCGAGCCGTCCAGGCGCCGGGTCAGCTCGCGCGCGCCCTCGTGGTCGGCGGAGATCACCAGGGTGCCGCCGGGCACGATCCGGCCGACGAACGTCTCGAAGGACTCGTGGATCTCCTCCATCGAGGCGTAGTTGGCGTGGTGGTCAAGCTCCACGTTGAGGATGATCGCGACCTCGGGCGCGTACTTGTGGAAGCTGCGGTCGGACTCGTCGGCCTCGGCGACGAAGATGTCGCCCTCGCCGTGCAGGGCGTTGGAGCCGGGGGCGTCCAGGTCGCCGCCGATGGCGTAGGAGGGGTTCAGGCCGAGCTTGGTGAGGGAGACCGCCAGCATGGAGGTGGTGGTGGTCTTGCCGTGGGTGCCGGCCACCGCGACCGGGCGCAGGCCCTCCATCAGGGCGGCGAGGGCGTCGGAGCGGTGCACCACCGGGATGCCCAGCTCGGCGGCGCGCAGCAGCTCGGGGTTGTCCTCGCGGATCGCCGAGGAGACCACCACGCAGCTGGCGTCGTCGGCGAGGTGCTCGGCGGCGTGGCCGATGTGCACGGTGGCGCCGAGGGCGCGCAGCGCCTCGGCGGTGGCGGAGTGCTTGGCGTCGCTGCCGGCCACCTTGGCGCCGCGCTGGGCGAGGATCTTGGCGATGCCCGACATTCCGGCGCCGCCGATGCCGATGAAGTGCGGTCGGTCCAGGGCGGTGGGAAGGCCGGGTGCCATGCGTGTTCTCCCAGTGGTGCGACGAGCGGGACGACGGTGTGCGTGCCCCTGGCGGCGGGGCGCGGCCCCAGCCTATGCCTTGCTGTGGGAGAAGAGTTTCAGCACCGGTACCCCCACCTTGTGCCGGGCCCGGGAGGCCCAGTCGCGGTGGAAGAACTCTTCCACGTAGTGCGGGTCGGTCAGCACGATGACCTCGTCCGCCTCGACCTCCTCGACCATGGCCTTCAGCGCATCCAGCGGATGGTCCTCGACCAGGCGCCCCTCGGCCTCGTCCCCGCTCGCCCGCAGCGCCTGCAGGGACACCTCCAGGGCCCGCTCCCCGACGCTCTTGGCGTCCTCGCCCTCGGGCGTCTCGCCCTCGCGCACCGCCTCGTCCAGCTCGCCGAGGGCCACGTCGTCGATGGCCCGCAGCAGCCGGTCCGCCTGCTTGCCGCGCGGCTGGAGCAGCACGTGGAAGGAGACCGGCTCGTCACCGTGGAGGGTGGTGACGAACTCCACGTCGGCGGACGTCAGGGCCTTCTCGATCATCAATACGCTTGTGAACACCAGGGCGCCCCTTCTCCTTCGCGGGCCGAGGACGGCCCTGCGGAAACCATCCTTCCCCGCATGCGCACGGGTACGGCCGGATTCAGTGTGCCCCCCGCACACCTAACCGGAACGAAAGATTCCGCTGATTACCGGACCAGCGGTAACCATCGAACCCGTTTCCGGACACCACGGGGAGATACGGGCGTGTGCGGGACATGACGAAGAGAGCCGTTCCCTCTCCGAGGGCTCGGTGGCGGGAGCGGCGCGCGTGGCTCAGCCGCGGCTGTAGCGCGTGAACAGGAAGCCGTCCTCCTCCAGGATCGACGTCAGTGCGAAGCGCTGGGGGACCGGGATCGAGGGGCCGCCGGCGATGCGCTGGGCGGCGCCGGCGGTGAGCATCGGGGAGACGGTCAGGCAGAGCTCGTCCAGGACCCCGGCGGCCACGAACTGGCCCAGCAGCTTCGGGCCGCCCTCGGTCAGCAGGCGGGTGCAGCCGAGGCCGGCCAGCTCGCGTACGGCCCGGGCGGGGTCGACTCCCCCGCCCTCGCCCGCGGTGACCACCCGCGCGCCGGCCTTCTGGGCGGCGGCGACCCGCTCGGGCGGGGCGTCGGCGCCGGTGAGGACCAGCGTGGGCACCAGCGGGGAGGTGAACAGGGGCAGGGTGAAGTCCAGGTCGAGGCTCGCGCTGACCACCGCGATCGCCGGGGCCGGCGACTGCCCGGCCGCCGCACGCGCCGCCGCGAACTCGGCGCGGGCCCGCGCCGGGCGGTACCCCTCCTGGCGCACCGTCTGCGCGCCCACGACCACGACGTCCGCCAGCGCCCGCAGCGTGCCGAAGATCCGCATGTCGGCGGGGCAGGAGATCGGCTGCGACCGTCCGTCGTGCTGTGCGGCCCCGTCCAGCGTGGAGACCATGTTGGCCCGCAGCCACGGTTCGCGCCCGTCCGCCGCCGGTGCGGGGTACGCGTAGGCGGCGGCCAGCTCGGCGAGGCTCCACTCGCGGTCCTCGGCCGGAGCTGCTGTTTCGTCGGTCACAGGGAAGAGGCGTCGCATGCGGAGCAGTGTTCCACGCCCCGTAGCATGGGGAAGCGTGTCGTCCTCCTCCCCGTCTCCCGCCCCCTCCGTCTCCGGCCCCATAGCGGACGCGGCCCCGCTGTCGCTGTGCGCGCGTGAGCCGCATGTCCCCGCCGACCGGCTCGTCGCCGAGATGGTGCCCCCGCCGCGGTTCGACGCGGTGCGCTTCGGCACCTACATCCCGGACCCGAACCAGCCGAGCCAGGCCGAGGCGGTCCGGGTCCTCGAGGGCTTCGCGGCGGGACTCGGCGAGCCGGCGGGCGGCGGCTCGGGCAAGCGCAGGCTCTTCGGCTTCGGCAAGGCGGCCAAGGCCAGGAAGGCCCCCTCCGGCGCCCGCGGCGTCTACCTCGACGGCGGCTACGGCGTCGGCAAGACCCACCTGCTCGCCTCCCTGTGGCACGCCACCGAGGCCGAGCCGGGCCGCAAGGCCTTCGGCACCTTCGTGGAGCTGACCAACCTGGTGGGCGCCCTCGGCTTCCAGCAGACCGTGCAGACCCTCTCCGGTCACCGTCTGCTCTGCATCGACGAGTTCGAGCTGGACGACCCCGGTGACACCGTGCTGGTGTCCACGCTGCTCGGCAAGCTCGTCGACCACGGGGTGGCGCTGGCCGCCACCTCCAACACCCTGCCGGGCAAGCTCGGCGAGGGCCGCTTCGCCGCCGCCGACTTCCTGCGCGAGATCCAGGGCCTGTCGGCCCACTTCCGCACCCTGCGCATCGACGGCGAGGACTACCGCCACCGCGGCCTGCCCGAGGCGCCGCCGCCCTACTCCGACGACGTGGTGGCCAAGGTCGCGCACGCCACCGAGGGCGCCACCCTGGACGCCTTCCCCGACCTGCTGGAGCACCTGGCGAAGGTGCACCCCAGCCGCTACGGGGCGCTCACCGACGGCATCCGCGCGGTGTGCCTCACCGGCGTGCGCCCGGTGCCCGACCAGTCGACGGCGCTGCGGCTCGTGGTGCTGGCCGACCGGCTCTACGACCGGGAGGTCCCGGTGCTCGCCTCGGGCCTGCCGTTCGATCAGCTGTTCAGCGAGGAGATGCTGAAGGGCGGCTACCGCAAGAAGTACTTCCGGGCGATCTCGCGGCTCACCGCGCTGGCCCGCGACGCCGGTCGGCTCGCCGGGGGCGAGTGACCCCGCGCCCTTCACCCGGCCCCCAAGCGCCTCCCGCCGGGGGCCGGTTCACGTCAGTCAGCCTCTCCTTCTCTCAGCACTGTGCGCGATGGAACGCGAAGTTGGCCGTGCAAAGCCCGTAACGGGGTTAACGTGTTTCTTGACCAGTCATTTGCCAAGCACTGGTGCACGTCCAAGGCGCAACTTCCCTGAAGGGGACGCATGTTCCATGGTCCGGCGGCATCGGCCGCCCCCTCCTTCCTTACCGCTGCTTTACTCGCGCCCGAGCACCGGAATCTCCGCGCGCCTTCGCATCCGCGCATACGGCCGGTCAGGTAAAGGCCAAGGGGTCTCCGGCCCGACGCCCCTCACTCGCCCTGCTCGTCCGACGCGCCCGCGTGCGCGCCAGGAGGAAACACCAGATGCAACACCTCTGCGACACCGCCCGCCGCCCCAAGACAGAGATGTCCGAGGTCCGGTGAGCGTGCGCACCAGAGTCACCCAAGTCACCGGACTCCCCCGGTTCCCCCACCTGCGGCAGGATCTCGCCGCCTCCCTCGTTCTGTTCCTGATCGCCGTCCCGCTGGGCGTGGGCGTCGCCGTCGCCTCCGGCGTCCCGGCCGAGCTCGGGCTGATCACCGGCATCGTCGGCGGGATCGTCGCCGGCCTGATGCCGGGCAGCAGCCTCCAGGTGTCCGGCCCGGCCGCCGGGATGACCGTGCTGGTCTTCGAGGCGGTCGACACCTACGGACTGCCCGCGCTCGGCGTGATCGTGCTGGCCGCCGGCCTGCTCCAGCTGGCCATGGGCGCGCTCCGGCTGGGCCGCTGGTTCCGCGCCATCTCGGTCGCGGTCATCGAGGGCATGCTGGCCGGCATCGGCCTGGTGATCATCGCGGGGCAGCTGTACGCGGCAGCCGGTCTGGAGGCTCCCGCCTCCGGCGTCGACAAGATCCTCGGGCTGCCCGGGGCGCTCCAGGCCCTGCCCGGCAACAGCGGGGCGCCGGCCTCGTTCGCCCTCGGGGCGGGCACCGTCGCGGTGCTGGTGCTGTGGCAGCGTATGCCCCGGCTCGCCCGTGCGGTGCCCGGCGCGCTCGCCGCGGTGCTGCTGGCGACCGGTGTGACGGCCGCGCTCTCCCTGCCCGTCGCCACGGTCGAGGTGCAGGGCCTGCTGGACGCCGTCCAGCCGCCCCGCCCGGACGACTTCGCCCTGCTGACGAACCCCGGCTTCCTCGGCACGATCCTCGCCTTCGCGCTGATCGCCTCGGCCGAGAGCCTGTTCAGCGCCGCCGCCGTGGACCGGCTGCACGACGGGCCCCGCACCAACTACAACCAGGAGCTGATGGCCCAGGGCACCGGCAACGCGGTCTGCGGACTGCTCGGCGCGCTGCCGATGACCGCGGTGATCGTGCGCAGTTCGGCCAACGTCCAGGCCGGCGCCCGCACCAAGACCTCCCGGGTGATGCACGGGGTGTGGCTGCTGCTGTTCGCGGCGCTGCTGCCGGGGCTGCTGGCCCTGGTCCCGCTGCCCGCGCTCGCCGGCATCCTGGTGCACGCCGGCTGGAAGCTGATCCCGTTCCGGCAGCTCACCGCCCTGTGGCTGGCGCACCGCGGCGAGGCGCTGATCCTCGTGGCCACCGCCGTGTCGATCGTGGTGATCAACATGTTCGAGGGCGTGCTGATCGGTCTGGCGCTGGCGGTGGTCAAGTCGGCCTGGCAGGCCTCGCACGCCAGGCTGGAGGTCATAGACAAGGGGGCGGGGCCGGTCCAGGTGCATCTGACCGGCAACGCGACCTTCCTGCGGCTGCCGAGGATCCTGGAGACCCTGGAGTCGCTGCCCGCGGACCGCCCGGTCGAGCTGGACCTGTCCGGCGTCCACCACCTCGACCACGCCTGCCGCACGGCCCTGGAGAACTGGGCCGAACGGCACGGGACACCGGTGAAGGTGACGGGCGGCGGCGTACGGTCCGCGGCGACGACGGACCCGGAGCAGCCGGTGACCCCCGCCTGACGTGAGCCTCCGGTCCGGGGCGCAGGAGGCATGGCCCCGGACCGGAGTCGGGCATATGGTTGCAGGAGCGGAGGAACGTGTATCCGCAGAGCAATCGCCCGAAACGGGCCGAGCAAGACCTCTGGAACGGGAGGTCCTCATGCTGGAGGAGCTGCTCACGGCGGCCGTGGCGACCGGAGCCGCGGGAGCCGTCTACTTCGCCGCGGCGGTACGGGTCGTCCTGCAGTACGAGCGCGGCGTGGTCTTCCGGCTCGGCCGGCTGCACGGACCGGCCCGCAAGCCGGGACTGCAGCTGATCGTTCCGGCCATCGACCGGCTGCACAAGGTCAATCTGCAGATCGTCACCATGCCCGTGCCGGCCCAGGAGGGCATCACGCGCGACAACGTGACGGTGCGGGTCGACGCGGTGGTGTACTTCAAGGTCGTCGACGCGACGGCGGCGCTGGTCAATGTCGAGGACTACCGCTTCGCGGTCTCCCAGATGGCGCAGACCTCGCTGCGGTCCATCATCGGCAAGAGCGACCTGGACGATCTGCTGTCCGACCGGGAGAAGCTCAACCAGGGCCTGGAGCTGATGATCGACAGCCCGGCGGTCGGCTGGGGTGTGCAGATCGACCGGGTCGAGATCAAGGACGTCTCCCTGCCCGACACCATGAAGCGCTCGATGGCCCGCCAGGCGGAGGCGGACCGGGAGCGCCGGGCGCGGGTCATCAACGCCGACGCCGAGCTGCAGGCGTCGAAGGTGCTGGCCGAGGCCGCCCAGCGGATGGCCGACACGCCCTCGGCGCTGCAACTGCGGCTGCTGCAGACGGTGGTGGCGGTCGCGGCGGAGAAGAACTCCACGCTGGTGCTGCCCTTCCCGGTGGAGCTGCTGCGCTTCCTGGAGCGCGCCGCCCAGCCGGCGGCGGGCCAGACCGCCCAGGTCGCCCCGCGGCAGACGGACGGCCCCGCGCTGGAGGAACGCCGTCAGGGAGCCGGTGCGGCGGAGCCTGGGCGCGAGGAACGCGAAGAACGCGAGGAGCGCGAGGAGCGCGAGGAGCGCGAGGAGGCTGAACCCGCGGCGGAGGCCGGGGCGCTCGTGACGGAGAGCCGCGCGGAGGAGCGGCCGGAACCGGCGTCCCCCGAGGACGAGGGACGTTTCGTCGACCCGCAGGAGCGGCCCGGTGAGCCCCACCCGCATCCGGACACCGCCGCCACGGCCCCGCGGGCGCGCGAGTCGGCCGAGGCCGCCCTGCGAGCCGCCGACCGGCGGGCCGCCGAGGCCCTCGACACCGCCGAACGGCACACCGTGGAGGACCTGCTGGGCCCCGAGGAGCACCCCGTGACCGGCGGCAGCGAACGGGGCGGACGGCACACCCCGCCGTGACACGTGCTACGCGCGTGGTTCACGCGGCTGACAACAGGTGATAGACACGGCTGGGTCACGGTTCCTGTCCGCCAGCAGGAAGGTTTCCCCATGTCCGAAACCGCGTCCACAGGCTCCCCCACGGAAGAACCGGCACCGGCCCCCGGCGGCTCGACGCGCCGTCAGATGCTCGCGCGCACCGGCGCGCTGGGAGTCGGTATCGCCTTCAGCGGCGCTCTTTCCGAGTTGTTCACCGGCACCGCGGCCGCCCAGGACCTCGGTCACGGCGCCGGCTACGGCCCGCTGGTCCCCGATCCCGACGGCCTGCTCGACCTGCCGAAGGGCTTCCGCTACAAGGTGCTCTCCCGCGAGGGCGAGAACCTGCGCTCCGGGGAGGGTCCGGTGCCCTCCAACCATGACGGCATGGCCGCCTTCCGGGGCCGCCGCGGCAGCGTCCATCTGGTCCGCAATCACGAGAACCGCCACAACGGCAGGGTCCCGGTCCCGGTGATCGACGGCCTGACCTACGACCCCGAGGGCAAGGGCGGCTGCACCGCGCTGACGCTGGACGCCCACGGCCGGGTACAGTCCGAGCGGGTCGCCATCGCCGGTACCGCCGTCAACTGCGCGGGCGGGCCCACCCCCTGGGGCACCTGGCTGACCTGCGAGGAGACCGAGGACAAGGCGGGCACCAACGGCTACACCAAGGACCACGGCTTCATCTTCGAGGTCGACGGCGCCGACCCGCGCCGCACCGGTGCCGTCCCGCTCACCGCGATGGGCCGCTTCCAGCACGAGGCGATCGCGGTGGACCCCCGGCGGGGTGTGGTCTACGAGACCGAGGACGCCTTCGAGCGGCCGTTCGGCCTGTTCTACCGCTTCCTGCCCGAGAAGCCGCTGGGCGGCACCGGTTCGCTGCGCGCGGGCGGCCGGCTGCAGGCGATGCGGGTGCCGGGGGTGCCGGACCTGTCCTCGATCCAGGAGACGGGCGCCACCTTCGACCACATCGAGTGGGTGGACGTGCCGGACCCGCTCGCGGTCGAGACCCCCATCCGCTTCCAGGACTTCGGCCCGAAGGGCATCACCCACGCGCAGAAGCTGGAGGGCTGCTACTGGGGTGGGCGCTCGGTGTACTTCGTGTCCTCCTTCGCCCGCGCCGCCGAGGGCTCGGCGGCCGACCACTACGGGCAGATCTGGCGCTACGACCCCGACCGGCGCCGGCTCACCCTGGTGATCGTCTTCGGCCCGGACACGGATGTGCAGCTGCCCGGCGAGTCGCCGGACAACATCTGTCTCGCCCCCAGCGGCGGTCTGATGGTCTGTGAGGACGGCGACGGCGCCCAGCACGTCTTCGGCGTCACCCGGCGCGGCCAGGTCTACGCCCTGGCCCGCAACCGCCAGAACATCGGCTCCGCCGAGGAGCCCGAGTGGGGCGAGTTCGCCGGTGTCACGTTCTCCCCCGACGGGCGGACGATGTACCTCAACGTCTACACGCCCGGCACGACGTTCGCGATCACCGGCCCCTGGCGCGGATGACGGCTGCGGGGCGGCGGGACTCCCGCCGCCCCGCCCCGTCCGCGAACTGACGCCGCCCGCGCGGGAAGTGCCCCGCCCGTCCGGCAAATGCCGTCGTCCGCGCCAAGGTGACATCGCCCCGGCGGAGGTGACGGCGGCTCAGCTCTCCAGCAGGCCGTCCATCTGCCCGACCGCCTGCCCCAGCCCCTCCTCCATGCCCATCTCCAGAAGCCGCTCCATCTGCTCCCGGCTGTCGTAGACCGAGTGGATCTCCATCCGGGTGCCGCCGTCGCGTGCGGTGAGCGTCATCCGTACGGTCGTGGTGGGCATCTCGGGATCCGGCTTGCCCTCGCTGTCGGAGAAGCCGTCGGTGAACTCCAGTGAGGTCGGCGGCGTCACCGCGGTGATCCGCCACCAGCCGCCGTGCTTGTCCCCCTCCGGGCCGGTCATGTAGTACCGGGCCTCGCCGCCCGGGGTGAGGTCGTGCTCCTCGAACGTCGCCGGGTGGCTCGGCGGGCCCCACCAGCGCTCCAGCAGCCGGGGGTCGGCCCACAGCTGCCACACCTTCTCCACCGGGGCGGTGAAGTCGGCGGTCACGGTGAGGGTCAGTCGGTCGAGATCCTTGTCGACACTGCTGATCGTCATCGGTCCTGTCCTTTCCTCGTGCCGCGTCCGGGCCCGGCCGTGCCGTCCGGCCCCTGCTCGTCGGCCAGCAGGCCGGACATCCGGTCCACCCGGGCCCGCCAGGCGTTCTCGAGTTCGTCGAGGGCCCGGCGTGCGCGGGCCACCGCGTCGGGATCGGTACGCACCAGTTGCTCCCGCCCGCGTCGCTGCTTGCTGACCAGGCCGGCCCGCTGCAGCACCGTGACGTGTTTCTGCACCGCGGCGAAGCTCATCGGGTACGCCTCGGCGAGCCGCGAGACGGACAGCTCGCCGCGCACGCACCGGCGGAGTATGTCGCGCCGCGTGGCGTCGGCCAGCGCATGGAACAGGCGGTCCACGGCCTCTTCGGTCAGCTCATCTACAACCATTTGGTTGCACGTTAGCCCCGCCCCCTCCCGCCCGCAAGCGGAGGGAGCCGGAAGAAGCAACCCCGGACCGCCGCGGGGGCAACCCGTCGGGCCCGGCCACTGAAACCCGGTGGTCCGGGGTACTCGGGCCGCATGACGGAGAACCAGCAGGTCCGCGGCTCGTACTGGCTCGAGACGGCACCCGCGGGGGGCCATGACCCCCTGACGGAGGACATCGAGGCTGACGTGGCCGTGATCGGCGCCGGGATCGCCGGACTGTGCACCGCGCGGGAGCTCGCGCGGGCCGGCAAGAGCGTCGCCCTCCTGGAGGCCGGGCGGCTCGCGGGCGGCGTCACCGGCCACACCACCGCCAAGGTCACCGCCCTGCACTCGCTGATCTACGGCAAGCTGCGCCGTACCCGCGGCAGTGAGGGCGCCCGGCTGTACGCCCGCTCCCAGTCGGAGGCCATCGAGCACACCGCCGCCGTGATCGAGGAGCTGGGCATCGAGTGCGAGTGGGAGCGCCGCAGCGCCTTCACCTACGTGCGCGACCCCGCCCGCGCCGACGAGGTGCGCGCCGAGGCGGAGGCGGCGCGGGAGGCGGGGCTGCCGGCGTCGTTCGTCACCGAGACGGAGCTGCCGTTCCCGGTGGCGGGGGCCGTCGAGGTGACGGGACAGGCCCAGTTCCATCCGCGCAAGTACCTGCTCGCCCTGGCGGACGACCTGCTGGCGCACGGCGGGACCATCCACGAGCACACGGTGGTGACCGGCCTGGAGGAGGGCTCGCCCTGCCGTCTGCCGACCGCGGACGGGGTCGCGGTGACGGCCCGGGACGTCGTGGTCGCCACCCACTACCCGGTCTTCGACCGCGCCCTGCTGTTCACCCGGCTCTCCCCGCGCCGCGAACTGGTCGTCGCCGGCCCGATCCCCGCCGATCAGGACCCCGGCGGCATGTACATCACGCCGGAGGAGAACACCCGCTCGGTGCGGACCGCGCCGCTCGCCGACGACCCCGGCCGCCGTCTCCTCGTGGTCACCGGCGAGCACTTCACACCGGGGACCGCCGACACCCGCGCCGGTTTCGACCGCCTCTCCGCCTGGGCCCGCACCCACTTCCCCGGCGTGGAGCTCACCCACGCCTGGGCCACCCAGGACAACGACCCGACCGACACCGTGCCGCTGGTCGGCCCGCTGCACCCCGGCGCCCGCCACGTCTACGTCGCCACCGGCTTCGCCGGCTGGGGCATGAGCGGCGGCATGATGGCGGGCCTGCTGCTCACCACGCAGATCACCGGCGGCGAGTGCGAATGGAGCGCGCTGTACGACCCGCGCCGGGTGCTGCCCGCCCTCCGCGAGGCGCCGGACTTCCTCAAGCACCAGGCGCAGGTCGCCAAGCACTTCGTCGGCGACCGGCTGCACCCCTCACCGCCCGTGGAGGCGCTGCCGCCGGGCGAGGGTGCGGTGGTGCGCGCCGAGGACGGCCGGCTCGCGGTCTACCGGGACGACGACGGCGCGCTGCACGCGGTCTCCGCCCGCTGCACCCACATGGGCTGCCTGGTCGCCTTCAACGCGGCCGAACGCGCCTGGGAATGCCCCTGCCACGGCTCGCGGTTCGGCACCGACGGCACGGTGCTCCAGGGCCCGGCGACCCGCCCGCTGGAGCGCCGCAAGATCTGACCGCCGCACCGGAGGGACCGGAAGATCTGACCCGCCGCGCCGGAGGGGAACGGCCGTGGTCCGGCCGGGTGAGCCGCGCCGCGGACCCCGGACCGGCTGGGCCGACCGGGACAAATCACTTCATACCTTCGTACGGTGATCACACAAGTACGCCGTGCCGTCACCGTCTGCTGTCTGGGTGCCGTCCTCGGTGCCGCGCTCACCGCCTGCGGCGACGGCGGCCGGCGGCCCGCCCGCCCCGGCCCGTCGGCGCCCTCCGCCACCACGGCCTCCCGGCCGCCCACCCTGGCCCCCGGCCCGGCGGGCCTCACCCCGGTCTTCCGGCACGGCCCGCGCACCGCCTCCGACAAGACGGTGGCCCTCACCTTCGACGCCGACATGACCGCCGGCCAGGGACCGCGCGCCGCGGCGGGCGAACGCTTCGACCATCCGCGGCTGATCCGGACGCTGCGGGCGCTGAAGGTGCCGGCCACGGTGTTCATGACGGGCCGCTGGGCCGAGGAGTACCCGGACCAGGCCCGCGCCATCGGCCGCGACCCCCTCTTCGAGGTCGCCAACCACTCCTACAGCCACTACGCCTACACCGACGGCTGCTACGGCCTGCCGGTCCTCCCCGAGCAGCGGATGCGCTCCGACGTGGAGCGGGCCTACGCCGCCTTCCGCAGGGCCGGGGTGCCGGAGGCGTTGCCGTACTTCCGCTTCCCCGGCGGCTGTTACGACCGCGCGGCGCTGCGCGCGCTCACCCCGGCCGGGGTCACGGCCGTGCAGTGGGACGTGGTCGGCGGCGACGCCTTCGCCACGGACGCCGGCGCGGTGGCGCGGCAGGTGCTGGACGGGGTGCGGCCGGGGTCGGTGGTGGTCCTGCACTGCACCCGCAGCGCGGCCCCCGCCACCGAGCGGGCCGTCCGCCGGATCGTCCCGGAGCTGCGCCGGGCGGGCTACCGCTTCGTGAAGGTCTCCGAGCTGATCGCGGCGTCCGGCGGCCGGAGCTGAGGCGACCGGCGGCCGGAGCTGATCGGCACCGGCCGTCCTACGCTGGAAGTATGACCGACAACGACTACTGCCTGATCGACGCGGCCAGGCCGCCGAAGGCCGACGGGCCGCCCTACGCGGAGTGCGTGGTGTGCCGGGAGCCGACGGAGTACCCGGAGTCGTACAAGGGCATCACCCTCTGCCCCGCCTGCGAGTGGGAAGAGGCCCAGCGCACGTCCTGCGGCTGCTGACATCTCCGCGGGGCCGCCGCGCCACGGGTTGGCAGACTGGACGGGTGAGCACCGATCAGACACCGCCGTCCGCCCCCGGCCGCCCCCTCCGCAGCGAGTCCGACACCCGCGACGCGGCACCCCAGTACGTCCTGCCCTTGGTGGTCCGCCTCGAGCGGGCGGCACCCCCGCCCCGCACCGACGCCCTGGAGACCGCGGCCCGCGCGGTCCTGGTGATGCTGAGCGACGAGCGGTCGGTGGGCGAGGGCGAGTGGGCGCCGGTGATGCGCGCCTGGCAGGACGCCCGCATCCGCAAGGTGGTGCGCCGGGCCCGCGGTGCGGAGTGGCGCCGCGCGGAGAAGCTTCCCGGGATCACCGTCACCGGCAAGACGGCCGAGGTGCGGGTCTTCCCGCCCGTCCCCCTCGACGGCTGGCCCAAGGAGCTGGCCCGCCTCCAGGTCTCCGGCACCGACCTCGACGACCCCGAGCGGCCGGCCCCGGCGGATCCGTCGGCGCCGGTTCTCTGGCTCAATCCCGACCTCACCATGTCCGCCGGCAAAGCCATGGCCCAGGCCGGTCACGCGGCCCAGCTGGCCTGGTGGGACCTGTCCGACGAGGCCCGTACCGCCTGGCGCGATGCCGGCTTCCCTCTCTCCGTGCGCACCGCGGACCCCGCCGACTGGCCCTCCCTGACCAGCAGCGGACTCCCGCTGGTCCGCGACGCCGGCTTCACGGAGATCGCCCCGGGCTCCTGCACGGTGGTGGCGGACCACCGGGCGCTGCGCCGCACCGCCTGACCGGCACTCCCCGGCATCTCACACCCCGGTGGGCCGGGTGAACGTTTCGGCCACCGGGGACGTACGTACCGGTACCGGGGGCCCGCCGAACCTCAAATGTTGCTCTGAAGGTGCGGGCCGCGGGGTTCGGGCGGCCGGCGCGGGGCGATACCTCCGTCACGTCCGAGGAAGCGTTCCGGCGGGGGGCCGGGGGAACGGCGGAGGAGGGGACGATGCAGCGACTGGGAACCGGGATCGGCTGGCGGCCGGAGATCGCCGACGCCGTGGAGGCCATACCCGGCATCGACTGGGTCGAGGTCGTGGCCGAGAATGTGTGCCCCGGTCATCTGCCGGAGTCGCTGCTGCGGCTGCGCGGGCGCGGGGTGACTGTCGTGCCGCACGGCGTCTCACTGGGCCTCGGCGGAGCCGACCGGCCCGACGAGGCACGGCTCACCGCGCTCGCCGAGCGGGCCGAGGCCCTCGGGGCGCCGCTGGTCACCGAGCACATCGCCTTCGTGCGGGCCGGCGGGGCGCTCACCGCCTCCGAGCGCCTGGAGGCCGGGCACCTGCTGCCGGTGCCGCGCACCCGTGACGCCCTCGACGTGCTGTGCGCGAACATCCGCATCGCCCAGGGCGCCCTGCCCGTGCCGCTCGCCGTGGAGAACGTCGCCGCGCTGTTCTCCTGGCCCGGCGAGGAGATGACCGAGGGTCAGTTTCTCTACGAGCTCGCCGACCGCACCGGCGTACGGCTGCTGATCGACGTGGCCAACCTGCACACCAACCACGTCAACCGGGGCGAGGACCCGGCCGAGGCGCTCGCCGGACTCCCCCTGGAGGCCATCGCCTACGTGCATGTCGCGGGCGGCTTCGAGCGGGACGGCGTCTGGCACGACAGCCACGCCCACCCCGTGCCCGAGCCCGTGCTGGACATCCTCACCGACCTCGCCTCGCGCATCTCCCCGCCCGGCGTGCTGCTGGAGCGGGACGAGAACTTCCCGGAACCGGACGAGCTGCGCCGGGAGCTGGAGGCCATCGAGCGGGCGGTGGCCAAGGGCGCGCGGCAGCGGGACGAGGAGGACGGCCCCGAGCCGGCGTCCCCCGCGGGCACTTCGGCCGCCGCGCGCACCGAAGACGCGGACGCGGACGCTGCGGCAGCCGCCGGCGCCGGATCCGAGGATGCGGCCGTGGCGGGCGCCCGGCAGCGGCTGGCCCTGGAGCAGACGGCGGTGCTGTCCTCCCTCGTCGCCGGGACGCCCGTACCGGAGGGCTTCGACCGGGCGCGGATGGCGGTGCAGGCGCGGGCGCTCGCCGCCAAGCGGGCCGATGTCGTCGCCAAGGTCGCGCCCGAGCTGCCCGAGATCCTCGGCGACGGCTACCGGCCCGCCTTCCTGGCGTACGCCCAGTCGCAGCCGATGACCGGCGGCTACCGGAAGGACGCGCTGGACTTCGCCGGGCGGCTGCTGCTGGCCGGGCGGCCGGAGGAGCCGCAGGCGCGGCGGGAGCTGCGCGAGTGGTGGCTGGAGCGGTCGGGGCCGAAGCCGCGGTCGCGGCGGCCCACGGTACGACTGGTCCGGGCGACCCGACGGGTGCTGCTGCGGCGCTGAGCCGCCCCCGGCCGTTCACCCCGATCGGAACGTCACATACCGGCAACACTCGGTCCGGGATGTGAACGGGGCATGGTGCTCGCGTGACCGTGTCGCTTACAAACAACTGATGTTCTGGGTCCTCCTCCTGCTGCCGGCCTGGGCCGTCGCCGGCGTGACGTGCACGCGTCTGTGCCTGGCCGCGGCGCGTGCGGCGGACACCGGCGGGCCGGCCACGGCGGGCACCGGCCGCCCGCACCGCGATCTGACGCTGTACGAGGCCGCGTTCCTGTCCGGCGGGCCCCGCCGGGTCGCCGATGTCACCCTGGTGGCGATGGCGCGTCAGCGCAGGCTGCTGCTGGCCCGCACGGGGTGGGCGACGGTGGTGGATCCCCGCGGGCGGGACGAGGTGGAGCGGTCCGTCATAGGGGCGATCGGCCCGGAGGGCAGGCCCCCATCGCTCCGGTGCGCGCCGCCGCGGCGACCGCGGACGCGGTGCGCGGGATAGCCGACCGGCTGGTCAGGGCGGGGCTGGCGGTGCCGGACGGGGAGGGTTCGACGATCGCCGACGCGGTGCGGCAGGTGCGGCTGGCGGTGCCCGTGGTGGCCGGACTCGGGGCGGCGGCCCTGCTGCTGCCGGTCCCGGCCGGGATGCCGCGCCCTTTGATCGCCATGTGGTTCGCGCTGCCGCTCACCCTGGCGCTCGGCTGCCTGGCCATCGCTCGGTTCGAGGTGCACCCGTACTCCCGCTGGGCCTCACCGGCCGGGCAGCGGCTGCTCGGAGCGCTGCCCCGGCGCGCCGACGGCACCGCCGACGACCGCACGTATCTGACGTGCGTGGCCGTGCGCGGCATACGGGCGGTCGGCGAACCGGATCTACGGGCGGCCTTCGCCCACCGCGAGTGGTACCTCGGGCTGGACGACGAGCGGCAGTAGACGCCGGGGGGCTCAGGAGAGGGCGCCGGGGCGGGGCGCACGGGAGTACGGATGCGGGGGGGCGTACGGGAGTTCGGACGGGGCGACATGCGCCGCCGGTGCTTGCCTCGACTGATCATCGATCGAAAACATCCCTTTTGTCGCCTGCTGCCGCCGCGCTCCGAAGGGATGCCTCGATGAGAACTGCCGCCGTCCACGCGGCCGCCGGGACCCTGCTGCTCGCCGCCCCGGCCGCCGCCGCGGCCGGCGGCGCCACCGCCGCTGGCGCCCCCGGCGGCCAC
>NZ_BAAAGU010000061.1:0-35174 GCF_039524635.1 Streptomyces thermocarboxydovorans
GCGGGCCTTCCGATATCGTCACACCGCCGTGACCTGCACACTCACGACGTCACCGCGACTTTGCAATCGCCCTGCGATGGCGATCGACGCCGTCCCCAACCCCGAGGTCCACAACGGGCTCGCGGTGCAGATGATCGACGAGGTGCGGCACTCGACGATCCAGATGAACCTCAAGCGCCTGTACATGAACCACTACATCGACCCGGCCGGGTTCGACATCACGGAGAAGGCCTTCGCGAACAACTACGCGGGCACGATCGGCCGGCAGTTCGGCGAGGGGTTCATCACCGGTGACGCGATCACCGCGGCCAACATCTACCTGACCGTGGTCGCCGAGACCGCGTTCACCAACACCCTGTTCGTGGCCATGCCCTCGGAGGCCGCGGCCAACGGCGACTACCTGCTGCCCACCGTGTTCCACTCGGTGCAGTCCGACGAGTCCCGGCACATCTCCAACGGCTACTCCATCCTGCTGATGGCACTGGCCGACGAAGAGAACCGCAAGCTGCTCGAGCGGGACCTGCGCTACGCGTGGTGGAACAACCACTGCGTCGTGGACGCCGCGATCGGCACCTTCATCGAGTACGGGAGCAAGGACCGCCGCAAGGACCGGGACAGCTACGCGGAGATGTGGCGTCGGTGGATCTACGACGACTACTACCGCAGCTACCTGATCCCGCTGGAGAAGTACGGTCTGGTCATCCCCCACGACCTGGTCGAGGAGTCGTGGAACCGGATCTACAACAAGCACTACGTGCACCGCGTCGCCCAGTTCTTCGCCACCGGATGGCCGGTCAACTACTGGCGCATCGACCCGATGACCGACCAGGACTTCGAGTGGTTCGAGGAGAAGTACCCCGGCTGGTACAACCAGTTCGGCCGCTGGTGGGAGGAGTACAACCGGCTGCGCTACCCGGGCCGCAACAAGCCGATCGCCTTCGAGAACGTCGGCTACGAGTACCCGCACCGGTGCTGGACCTGCATGGTGCCCTGCCTGGTCCGCGACGACATGGTGGTCGACCAGGTCGACGGCCAGTGGCGGACGTACTGCTCGGACACCTGCCACTGGACCGACAAGGTCGCCTTCCGCCCCGAGTACGAGGGCCGGCCGACCCCGAACATGGGCCGGCTGACCGGCAAGCGCGAGTGGGAGACGCTGTACCACGGCCAGGACCTGGCCGACATCATCTCCGACCTCGGTTACGTCCGCGACGACGGCAAGACCCTCGTCCCGCAGCCGCACCTGGACCTGGACGACCCGAAGAAGCTGTGGACCCTCGACGACGTGCGCGGCATCACGTTCAACAGCCCCAACGTGCTGCTGAACGAGATGTCCGACGCCGAGCGTGAGGCGCACGTCGCGGCGTACAAGGCGAACCCGAACGTCACTCCGGCGGCCTGACGGCCTTTCAGACCGGCTCCCGCCGCGGCCCGTAGCCGCGACGCGTCGCGGCGGGAGCCCCTCATCGTCAAGGAGCGGCATCATGGCCGACACGCACAAGGTGCGATTCGAACCGGTAGGCATAGAGATCGAAGCCGACGAGGACGAAACGGTGCTCGATGCCGCGTTCCGGCAGGGTGTCATGCTGATCCACGGCTGCAAGGAAGGCCAGTGCTCGGCGTGCAAGTCCTTCCTGCTGGACGGCGACCTGCAGATGGGCCGGTACTCCACCTTCGCCCTGCCCGACTTCGAGAAGGACGAGGGATACGTCCTGCTGTGCCGGTCGCACGTCTACAGCGACACGGAGATCGAACTCGTCAACTACGACGAGGACATGATCAGGTCGGGTCTGCCGGTCACCACCGTGCAGACCGAGGTGGCCCAGCTGACCGACCTCACGCACGACATCAGCCTGGTGCGGCTGAAGCTGCCGGCGGATTCCGGTTTCCGGTTCCACCCCGGCCAGTACGTCGACATCACCATCCCCGGAACCGACGAGCACCGCTCGTTCTCCATGGCCAACCTCTCGGCGGCCGAGGGGATGCTGGAGTCCCGGTCCGCCCGGGCGATGTCCCGGATGATCGGGTTGATGGAGGCGACATGGTCGCCGACCTTCTGGTCGACCTCGTAGTTGTCCTTGCCGCCGATCCAGTAGTTCCACACGCGCGCGTTGTGCGCCACACCGGTGTTCAGCCTGGCCGACCCGCTCGGCGGGGTGTGGCTCTCACTCACGTCTCTTCCTCTCCCTCACCCGTACGGCCGCGACCGGCCCCGCGGCCATTGTGCCGCGCGATGATCACATTGTCCCGGGAACGGGAGGAGGAGCGGGGGCATGGTCAACAGGACTGCGGCGTCGCCGAGTTGGGTGGCGCCGGGACGAGCTCCCGCACGACGCGCTCGTCCCGGCCGTTCTGCTCACGCCCGCAGCGGGTCGTGGCCGAGTGACATCAGGCGGTGCCGGCGGGCCGTGTCCTCGGCGGCCGGCCCGTGCTCGGGGCCGCACTGCGCGTCCACGGCGTCCACGACCTCCCACATCACCTCGAGGTCGTCCTCGGTGAGGTCGGTGCGCCGCTTCTGCAGGACGGCCAGGACCCGCAGCCCGGTGGCCTCGTCCTCCGGCAGCGCTTCGGTGTGCTCGCCGGCCTCGGAAACCTGCAGCCAGGCCGCGAGCTCCGGCGACGTCATGTTCACCACGCGGTGGAACTCCTCCCACAGCGCGTCGAGTTCGAGGGCGTCGGCCATCGGGGCCCCTTTCCGTGTGTGCGGTGCCTGCGCCGGTGCCTGTGCGCCGCGGTCAGGTGCCGTCCGGGCCGTTCTCCGCCTCGAACATCCACCGCTGCTTCTCCAGGTCGGCGGTGATGGAGATCAGCAGGTCCTGGGTGACCAGGTCGGCCTTCTCGGTGGCGTCTATGCGCTCGCGCAGGCGGACTATGGCCGTGCCGAGGGCGTCCGTCATCACCCGCACGGCCTCGGTGTCGCGCAGCCAGCCCGCGTCGGGCGCGGGCAGGGCGAACACCTCGGCGATGGTCTCCGGGCGGCCGTCCGGCGGCACGCCCAGCGCGGCTGCCCGCTCCGCCACCGTGTCGGCGTGGGTGCGCGCGGCGGTGACGACCTCGTCCAGCTGGAAGTGGATCGAGCGGAACCGCGGGCCCACGACGTTCCAGTGGGCCTGCTTGCCGATCAGCGACAGACCGAGAAGATCCACCAGGGTGTCCTGGAGCGCCTCGCAGGAGACCCGTCGGGCTTCCTCGGGCAGGGTGCTGCGCACAACAGTCATCAGTCAGTGCTCCTCGACTCGTCGGTCCGGGGTGTGCGGGTGCCCCGGACCGGCGGTCACAAACCGGACGTCCGGTGCCCGGTAGGCGGCTCAGCCTGCGAGAACGCCGTCCAGGAAGTGCGTCAGCGTCTCGTACGCCTCCGCCTTGCAGGTCTCGTTGAAGACCTCGTGCCGGGCGCCGGGGAACACCCGCTCGGTCAGCTTGCCGCCGCTCAGCTGCTCCACGCCGATGCGGCTGCCGGGCAGCGGCACCAGCCGGTCGTCGTCGCCGTGCAGCCACAGCAACGGGAGCGGGCCGACGCCGCCCTCCTCGGCCACGGTGCCCAGCGTGCGGGCGAACGCCTCGACCGTCGGCCGCTTCATCGGGCCGTGCCAGACCAGCGGGTCGGCCGCGTACGCCGCGCCGACCGCCGGGTCGCGGGAGAGCGCCGCCGGGCTGATCGGGGTGTCGGGGATCTCGTCCAGGGCGAGCAGCCGGCGCGGCAGCTCCCAGTCGCCGATCACCGGCGCCGAGAGCACCAGGGCGGCGAGCGACTCGCCGTACCGCTGGGCGTACCGGGCCGCGATCAGCCCGCCCATGGAGTGGCTGATCACCACCAGCGGCAGACCGGGGCGGTCCTCGCGCAGCCGCCGGGCGACGGCGTGCACATCGGTGACCACCTCCTCGAAGTCCTCGATCAGCACCCGCTCGCCCGCCGACTCGCCGTGGCCCATGTGATCGGGCCCGGCGACCAGGGCGCCGTGCCGGACGAGGACCTCGGCGAGCGGGGCGTACCGGCCGATGTGCTCGCCGTATCCGTGCACCACCAGCGCCAGGTACCGCGGGCGGTCCCCGGACCACTCGCGGACCGCCAGCGTGCCGCGGGTGCCGGTGAGGTGGTAGGCACGGGCCTGGGGCATGGATCCTCCAGATCGTCCGGTGTGAGGCCGTCACGTCCTGAGGATCTTCCCAGCCGGCCGCCCCGCGGTCTATAGTTCGAAACTAGCGGTGCTAATTAAGAAGACACCGGACACGGCACAGCCCTCTGTTTCCGTCAGGAGTCCTCCTCGTGCGTCCCGTCCACTTCGCGGCCGCCCGCCGCACCCCCATCGGCAAGCTGCGCGGAGCCCTCTCCCCGGTCCGCCCGGACGACCTGGCCGCCGCCGTCATCCGAGGTCTGATCGCCGAGGTGCCCGCGCTGGACCCGGCCCGTGTGGACGACGTCTACTGGGGCGCCGCCAACCAGGCGGGCGAGGACAACCGCAACGTGGCCCGCATGGCGGCGCTGCTCGCCGGGCTCCCCGAGTCCGTGCCCGGCGCCACCGTCAACCGGCTGTGCGCCTCCGGTCTCGAGGCCGTCACCACCGCCGCCCGCACCATCGCCGCGGGCGAGGCCGACATCGTGATCGCGGGCGGCTCCGAGTCGATGAGCCGCGCCCCCTTCGTCCTGCCCCGCCCCGACGAGGCCCTGCCGCCGCGCATGGAGACCTTCGACACCCGGCTCGGCTGGCGGCTGGTCAACCCGGCGATGAAGGAACTGCACGGGCTGCTGTCCATGGGCGAGACCGCCGAGGAGGTCGCCGAGCGCTACGGCATCTCCCGCGAGCGGCAGGACGAGTTCGCGCTGCGCAGCCACCAGCGGGCGGCCGAGGCCCGCAAGAACGGCGTCTTCGACGACGAGCTGCTGCCCGTCGAGCGCCCGGACGGGGTGGTCGTGGACGCCGACGAGTGCATCCGCGAGGACACCTCGCTGGAGAAGCTGGCCCGGCTGAAGCCGGTGTTCCGCCAGGGCGGCTCCGTCACGGCGGGCAACGCCTCCCCGATGAACGACGGGGCGGCCGGACTGCTCCTGGTCAGCGAGGAGGCGCTGAACGACCTGGGCCTCGAGTCCCTCGGCCGCTATGTCGCCGGTGCCTCGGCGGGCGTCCACCCGGACGTCATGGGCATCGGACCCGTCCCCGCCACCCGCAAGGTGCTGGCCCGCGCCGACTGGAGCATCGGCGACATCCAGGAGGCCGAGTTCAACGAGGCCTTCGCCGCACAGGCGCTCGCCTGCGTGGACCAGCTCGGCATCGACCCCGAGCTGGTCAACCCGACCGGCGGCGCCATCGCCCTCGGCCACCCCCTCGGCTGCTCCGGCGCGCGCATCCTGACGACCCTGCTGCATCGGATGCGGCGCACCGGGGCCGAGCGGGGGCTGGCGACGATGTGCGTCGGTGTCGGGCAGGGCAGCGCGGTGCTGGTCGAGCGCCACTGACGCCGGAAGCCCGCGGGCGGGCGCCTCGCACCCGGGGCGCCTGATGCCGGCGGCCCCTGACGCCGGGGGCGCCTGATGTCGAAGGCCCCTGACACCGGGGCGTCTGACGCCGAGGGCGGGCGCCGGCCCGGTCCCTGAGACGGTCCTTCCGGGGCTGCTTGTCAGGACATAACATCAGCCTCGCATGGACACGATCACGCAGCTCACCGGGTGGGAGTTCGCCGCACTGGCCTTCGCCGCCTGCCTGGTCGGCTTCTCCAAGACCGCCGTCAGCGGGGTCAACACCGTCAGCCTCGCCGTCTTCGCCGCGGTGCTGCCCGCCCGGGCCTCCACCGGTGTGCTGCTGCCCATCCTGATCGCCGGTGATGTGCTCGCCGTGCTCACCTACCGGCGGCACGCCCACTGGCCCACGCTGTGGCGGCTGTTCCCGGCCGTCGCCGCCGGTGTCGTGGTCGGCACCGTCTTCCTCACCTGGGCCGACGACCAGGCGGTCCGCATGTCGATCGGGGCGATCCTGCTGCTGATGGCCGGGGTGACGGTGTGGCGGCGGCGCCGCGCCGAGCGCGAGGAGGAACCGGAGGCGGTCACCACCCGGGCGGGCCGGATCAAGGCCCGCTCCTACGGCGTCCTCGGCGGTTTCACCACCATGGTCGCCAACGCGGGCGGCCCGGTGATGTCGATGTATCTGCTCTCCGCGGGCTTCCGGAAGCTGGGCTTCCTGGGCACCTCGGCCTTCTTCTTCCTGATCGTCAACACGTCCAAGGTGCCGTTCAGCGCGGGACTGGGGCTGATCGACGCCGGGTCGCTGCTGCTGGACGCGGTGCTGGTGCTGTTCGTGGTGCCCGGCGCGCTGATCGGTAAGTGGGCCGTGGACCGGATCGACCAGCGGCTGTTCGAGCAGCTGGTGATCGCGGCGACGGTGGTGGGCGGACTGCAGCTGCTGCTGCGCTGAGCCCCGCCCGTCAGCCGGCCCGATCGGAGGAACCCGCGGGTCCGATGCCCCCGGACGGTCCGTTCCGCCCGCTCGACCCGGTCGGCCCGCTCGGTCCGGTCGGTCCGGTGGGCCCGGTCGGCCCGCTCGACCCGGTCGACCCGGTCGGCTCGCTCGGCTCGCTCGGTCCGGTCGGTCCGGTCGGTCCGGTCGGTCCGGTTGGCCCGGTCGACCCGCCCGGCCCGGACGGCACGGGCTCCCGGTGACGCCGGTGCGGCGCTGCCGTCCGGCCCACCGTCGCCGCCAGCTTGCGCAGCCGGCGCCAGTTCAGCCCCGTGGGGCGGGTGGCGCCGGGCCGCTTGCGCGGGACCCGGACCCGCAGCGCGCCCGGCGCGATCCGGCACACCACCGGCGCCGGCAGGACCAGGGCCTCCCCGTCCAGACCGACCTCGATCTCCTCGCGGTCGGCCTCCACGACCACCTCCCGCGCGGTGGTCTTGGTGAGCCCGCTCGGCTCGGGCCCGAACAGCAGCGCGGCGAAACCGACCGCGCCCTCCAGCTTCACCCCGAGGACCCCCAGCACCCCCGTGTCGAGCCGGTCGCGCCGGCCGAGTCCGAAGGGGTCGTCGGTGCGGTACGGGTTGTTGCTGACCAGCACGGCCTGCGGAGCGTGGATCACCGTGTCGCCGGCGCGGGCCGTCAGCCGGGGCCCCTGCTGGCCGGTGAGCAGATCGGGCAGCATCTCCAGGCTGGTGCCGATCTTGTCGTCGCGGTAGGCGGGGCTCTGCACCAGGGCCGCGTACGCGCCGAAGGAGGCGTTGTTGACGAACGGCCGGTCCGCCGCGAAGCCCAGGTCGACCCGCAGCTCCACCCCGTCGTGGAGCGCGTCCAGGCAGGAGGCCGGGTCGCCGCGGTCCAGGCCCAGGTCCAGGGCGAAGTGGTTGCGGGTGCCGGCGCTGATCACCAGGAACGGCACATCGTGCTCGGCGGCGACGGCCGCGACCAGCGCCTGGGTGCCGTCACCGCCGGCGGCGCCCAGCAGATCCGCGCCGTCCGCCACGGCGGCCCGCGCCAGCTCGGTGACGTCGTCCTTCTCCGGGTCCAGGAGCACCACCCGGGCACCCAGCCGCTCGGCCTTCTCCCGCAGCCCGAAGCGGCCCACCTTGCCGCCGCCCGACCGCGGATTCATGATCAGCACCGGGCGCCTGGGCGGCGGTGCGCGCCGCTCCCGCGCCGAGCGCCCCGAGCCCTCCGTGCCGCGGAGCGCGAAGCGGCCGCTCCACACCGCGACTCCCCACAGCGCCAGCGACACCAGCAGCGCCCAGAACAGGGCGGCGGCGAACAGCGCGACCACGGCCGCCGGCACACAGACGGCGACCAGCGCCGCCACCCACCTGAGCGGCCCGCGCAGGGTCAGCGTCCACCACACCGCGGCCGCGCTCACCCCCAGCGCGGCGACCCCGCAGATCAGCAGCAGCAGACCGCGCCACCCGCCGTACACCAGGGGGATCAGCACCGCGGCCGTGGCCGAGGCCAGCGCCGCCCGCGCGGCCCATCGCTGGACGCGGTAGGCCCGCCTGCTCAGGTCCACGGCCATGACTCCTCCAGTCGCCGGCGCCATCGTAGGCCGCACCGGCCCGCACCCGGCCCGACGCCAACCGCCGCTTGCCCTTTACGCTCACACTCATGTCTGCCCATGTCCTGGTCCTCGGCGGCACCGGCGAGGCCCGCGCACTCGCGGCCGCGCTGGCCTCCCGCCCCGGAATCAGGGTCACCACCTCGCTCGCCGGACGCGTGACCCGGCCGCGCGCCCTCCCCGGCGAGGTGCGGGTGGGCGGATTCGGCGGCGTACCGGGGCTGGCCGCATGGCTGCGTGAGCAGGAGGTGCGCGCGGTGCTCGACGCCACGCATCCCTTCGCCGCGGCCATCACCGACCACGCGGCGCGGGCCGCCGCACTGACCGGGGTGCCCCTGGTGGTGCTGCGCCGGCCGGGCTGGCGTCCAGGCCCCGGCGACCGCTGGCACCCCGTCCCCTCACTGGACGACGCCGCGGAACTGCTGCCCCGGCTCGGGCGACGGGTGTTCCTCACCACCGGACGGCTCGGCCTCGCCGCCTTCGCCCACCTGACCGAACTGCACTTCCTCGTACGGTCGGTGGAGCCCCCGGAGCCCCCCGTGCCGCCGCACACGCACACCCTGACCGCCCGCGGCCCGTTCACCCTCGCCGACGAGACCGCCCTGCTGCGCGACCACCGGATCGACGTGCTGGTCACCAAGGACAGCGGCTCAGACGCCACCTCCGCGAAACTCACCGCCGCCCGCGAACTCGGGCTTCCGGTGGTGCTGGTCCGCCGCCCGCCCCTGCCGCAGGGGGTGACGGCGGTCCCGGACGTGGCCACGGCCCTGGACCACCTGCGGACGGTCCTGACGGAGGGCTGAGGCCCCCAGGCCAGGCAGGGCCCGCTACTCCTCCGCCGTCCGGCGGCGCAGCAGATACGTGTCCATGATCCAGCCGTTGCGCTCACGGGCCTCGGCCCGCAGCCGCTCGATCCGCTCGGCGGTCTCGGCGAGCGGACCGGAGACCAGGATCTCGTCCGGGGTGCCGATGTAGGCGCCCCAGTAGATGTCGATGTCCTGATCGGCGTACCGCCGGAACGCCTGGTGGGCGTCGAGCATGACCACCACGTCGTCCACGCCCTCCGGGAAGCCCTCGGCCAGCCGGCGGCCCGTGGTGATCTGCACCGGGCGCGCGACCCGGTTGAGGCCCGTACGGTGCCGGGCCACCAGCGCCGAGACACTGCTGATGCCCGGCACCACGTCGTACTCGAAGGCGACCTTCCCCCGCTCCAGCACCTCCTGGAGGATCCCCAGCGTGCTGTCGTACAGCGACGGGTCGCCCCAGACCAGGAAGGCGCCGGTCTCGTCCTCGCCCAGCTCCTCGGCGATCAGGTGCTCGTAGATGTCCGCGCGGGCGCTGCGCCAGTCGCCCACCGCGGGGGAGTAGGCCGCGCCGCCGGCCGAGCGGTCCCGCTCCGGGTCCCGCGCCTCGACGACCCGGTACGTCCCCTCCGGTACGTGCGCCTCCAGCATGTCCCGGCGCAGCCGGGTGAGGCCGGACTTCACCTCGCCCTTGTCGAGGATGAAGAACACGTCGGTGCTCCGCAGCGCCTTGACCGCCTGCAGGGTCAGCTGATCGGGGTCGCCCGCGCCGATGCCGATGACATGAATGGTTCGCACGCCCCGAGTCTGCCGCACGCCCATGACCCGCCGGTCAGCCGGGGCTACGACCCGCCGGTCAGCCGGGGCGCTCGTGCCGCCGCGTCCACCGGGCCGCCGGCCTCCCCGCGCTCCACCTCCGCCGCCAGCGCACGCGCCCAGGCGACCACCCCCGGCAGATCCATGCCGTACCAACGCCCGCCCGCGCCCCGCGCCCACTCCTCGACCGCACCGGCGCCCCGCCGCAGCAGCCGCGCCCCGCCCGTGGCGTTCCCGCGGGCGGCGTGCGTGAGGCCCACCGCCAGCTGAGCGAGCCCCCGCCACAGCTCGCGCTCCTCCTCCGGCCCCGACTTCCAGGCGTCCTCGAACACCTCGTGCGCGTGGAACGGCTTGCCCTCGTCCAGCAGGCGCTGCGCCTCGGCCACGCTCTCCTCCGGCCGCCGCACCACCCCCTCGGGCTGCCGGGGCACCCCCCGCGCCCCGTACGGCAGGGGCCGGCCCAGCCCGTCCCTCGGCCGGGCGTTGCGCGCCCGCCCCTCGCTGTCCCGGTCCCGGGCGACCGGGGCCGTGCCTGCCGGAGCGGTCCGTTCCGGGGTCGGGTGTGCCGGAGTGCCGTCCTCGCTGCCCATGGAGCTGCCCATGGGGCTGATTGTCGCGCGCCCGGGCCCGCTTCGGCGCGGCCGGGGGCGTGCGGTAAAGTGACCTTCGCGCGATCACGCGGGTCACCGCGTGGGAGAGCACCGGGACGTGGCGCAGCTTGGTAGCGCACTTGACTGGGGGTCAAGGGGTCGCAGGTTCAAATCCTGTCGTCCCGACGGTGTGAAAGGCCCCGTGGGCTTCTGCCTGCGGGGCCTTCGCGCGTTCTGGATGGCCCGTTCGCCCGCCGCGACGGCTGACGCACCGCATGCCCGCATCCGCTGTGCCACCCGGCCCGGGAGTGGGACCGTGGAGAGGTACCCGGACCCGTCCGGAAGGGAGCCGTCCCATGACCACCCACCCCGGCGCCCGAGCCCTGCGCGCCACCCCCGAGGGCCTGCTGTGGGAGCCCTCCGAGCGCTGGGTCCGGGGCCGCAAGGGCGACATCACCGTCGTCGACAGCCGCCGCCCCGTGCTCGTCTGGGAGCCGGGCCTGCCCGTGCCGCAGTACGCCTTCCCGCGCGAGGACGTGCGCACCGACCTGCTGCGCCCGGCCGAGAAGCCGCACACCGGACTGCACACCGGCTCCCAGGTGTTCTACGACCTCGTGGCCGGCGGTGAGGTGCGTCCGAACGCGGCCTGGGTGTTCCCCGCCGAGGACCTCGCCGGTCACATCGCCTTCGAGTGGTTCCTGCGCCCCGAGCGGGGGCTGGACCACTGGTACGAGGAGAACGAGGAGGTCTTCGTCCACCCCCGGGACCCGCACAGCCGGGTGGACGCCATGCCCAGCAGCCGGCATGTGGTCGTGGAGATCGACGGCACCGTGGTCGCCGATACGCACGGACCCGTGGTGCTGTTCGAGACGTCCCTGCCGCCCCGCTACTACCTCCCGCCCCAGGACGTGCGCCTGGAGCTGTTCGAGCCCACCGACCACAGCAGCCGGTGCCCCTACAAGGGAACCGCCTGCTACTGGTCGTACCGCGGCGAGGCCGAGGTGCCGCCGAACGTCCTGTGGAGCTACCCCGACCCGCTGCCGTCCGTGGCCGTGATCAAGGACCGGCTCGCCTTCTACAACGAGGTGGTCGGTCTCGTCGTGGACGGCGAGCGGCTCCACCGGCCCCAGACGCCGTTCAGCGCCGCCCTCGGCCGGTGAACAGCCCTCACCCCCGGACCAGCAGCTGGAAGTCGAAGGCGTAGCGCGACGCCCGGTACAGATGGGTGCCGTACTCCACCGGGCGGCCGGTGTCGTCGTAGGCGGTGCGCTGCATGGTGAGCAGGGCGGCGCCCTCCTGCTCGTCCAGGCGGGCGGCCTCCGCCGCGGTGGCCGAGCGGGCGCCCACCGTCTGGCGGGCGCTGTGCAGGGTGAGGCCGGCCGCGCGCATCATGCGGTACAGGCCGGTCGTCGCCAGCCGGGCGTCGTCCAGCTCCAGCAGGCCCGGCGGGAGGTAGTTGCACAGCAGGGCGACCGGCTGGCCGTGGGTGTGCCGCAGCCGTTCCAGCAGGATCACCTCGCTGTGCTCGGCCACCCCCAGGGCGGCGGCCACCTCCGGTGAGGCCGGCACCGGCTCGTTGCGCACCACCTCGGTGGTGGGCGCCTGCCCCGCCGCCTCCAGGTCGTCGTAGAGGCTGCTCAGCTTCAGCGGGCGCCGGACCTTGCTGTGCACCACCTGGGTGCCCACGCCGCGGCGGCGCACCAGCAGGCCCTTGTCGACCAGCGACTGGATCGCCTGGCGCACGGTCGGCCGGGACAGGCCCAGCCGCACCGACAGGTCGACCTCGTTGCCCAGCAGGTCGCCCGGCGCCAGCCTGCCCCGTTCGATCGCCGCCTCCAGCTGCTGGGCGAGCTGGTGGTAGAGCGGCACCGGGCTGCCGCGGTCCACGGCGAGGTCCAGCCGGCCCAGCGCCGTCGCGGCTCCTTCGCGGGCCGGGCCGCCGGTCCTCGCCATGGACGTTCCTCCCCTCGGTCGCGCGGTCACGGTCAGGCCGACAGGTGGCGGCGGCGTGCGGCGACCTGCTCCTCGTACCGCTCGCGGGCCTGGACGGCCGGCGCGCGGGAGGCCACCTCGGCGACCGGCACGTCCCACCACGCCTCGGCCGGGGGAGCGGTCGGCGCCGGGTCGGTCTCCACGTACACGCAGGTCGGGCGGTCCGAGGAGCGCGCCTCGGCCAGCGCGTGCCGCAGCTCCCGCACGGTCTTGGCGCGCAGCACGTCCATGCCCAGGCTGGCCGCGTTGGCGGCCAGGTCCACGGGCAGCGGGGCGCCGGTGAAGGTGCCGTCGGCGGCGCGGTGGCGGTAGGCGGTGCCGAAGCGTTCGCCTCCCACCGACTCGGACAGGCCGCCGATGGAGGCGTAGCCGTGGTTCTGGATCAGGACGATCTTGATCGGCAGACGCTCCTGGACCGCGGTGACGATCTCCGTGGGCATCATCAGATACGTGCCGTCGCCGACCAGCGCCCACACGGGGGTGCCGGGCGCGGCCTGCTGCACGCCGATGGCGGCCGGGATCTCGTAGCCCATGCAGGAGTAGCCGTACTCCAGGTGGTACTGGCGCGGGCTGCGCGAGCGCCACAGTTTGTGCAGGTCGCCGGGGAGCGAACCGGCCGCGTTGATCACCACGTCCTCGTCGCCGACGACCCCGTCCAGCGCGCCCAGCACCTGCGTCTGCGTCGGCACGGCGTTCTCGTCCGGCGCGCGGTAGGCGTCCTCGACGACGCGCTCCCAGCGCTCCTTGCCGGCCCGGTACTCGGCCTCGTAGTCCGCCTCCACCCGGTGTCCGGCCAGCTCCCGGGTCAGCTGCTCCAGCCCGGTGCGGGCGTCGCAGACCAGGGTGCGGGCGGACAGCTTGTGCGCGTCGAAGCCGGTGATGTTGAGGTTGAGGAAGCGGACGTCCGGGTTCTGGAAGAGGGTGCCGGAGGCGGTGGTGAAGTCGGTGTAGCGGGTGCCGACGCCGATCACCAGGTCGGCGGTGCGGGCGAGGTCGTCGCTGACCGCGGTGCCGGTGTGGCCGATGCCGCCGAGGTCGGCGGGGTGGTCGTGGCGCAGGGAGCCCTTGCCGGCCTGGGTGGAGGCGACCGGGATGCCGGTGGCGTCGACCAGCGCCTTCAGCGCCTCCTCGGCCTCGCTGTGGTGCACCCCGCCGCCGGCCACGATCAGCGGGCGCCGGGCGGAGCGCACGGCGGCGGCGGCCGCGCTCAGCTCCACCGGGTCCGGCGCCGGGCGGCGCACCCGCCAGACCCGCTCGGCGAAGAACTCCTCCGGCCAGTCGTACGCCTCCGCCTGCACGTCCTGCGGCAGCGCCAGGGTGACCGCGCCGGTCTCGGCGGGGTCGGCCAGCACGCGCATCGCGTTCAGCGCGGAGGGGATCAGGGCCTCGGGGCGGGTGATCCGGTCGAAGTAACGGCTGACCGGGCGCAGGGTGTCGTTGACCGACACATCGGCCTCCACCGGGTGCTCCAGCTGCTGCAGCAGCGGGTCGGCGGAGTGCGAGGCGAAGTAGTCGCCGGGCAGCAGCAGGACCGGCAGGCGGTTGATGGTGGCCAGGGCGGCGCCGGTGACCAGGTTGGTGGCGCCGGGGCCGATGGAGGTGGTCACGGCCTGCGCGGAGAGCCGGTTCAGCTGGCGGGCGTGGCCCACGGCCGCGTGCACCATCGCCTGCTCGTTGCGGCCCTGGTGGTAGGGCATGAGGTCGCCGTACTCCACCAGCGCCTGGCCGATGCCCGCCACATTGCCGTGGCCGAAGATGCCCCAGGTGCCCGCGATCAGCCTGCGCCGCACCCCGTCGCGCTCGGTGTACTGGGCGGCGAGGAACCGCACCAGGGCCTGGGCGGTCGTCAGTCGGCGGGTTGCGGGGCTCATAGGGACCTCTCCGGTGCGGTGTAGAGGGGCAGTCGGGGATCGACCGGCTGGTCCGGCCAGGTGTCGCGGATCCAGGCGTGGTCGGGGTGGTCGCAGATCAGCCAGGCGCGCTCGGCCTCCGGGCCCGCCATGACGTTGAGGTAGTACATGTGGTGGCCCGGCACAGCCATGGACGGCCCGTGCCAGCCGTCCGGGATGAGCACGACGTCACCGTCGCGCACCTCGGCCAGCACGTCCGTCTCGCGCCCCGGACCGGACGGGGAGACCCGCTGGTAGCCGAGGCCGGGGATGTTCTCGTGGGGCGCGAACTCGAAGTAGTAGATCTCCTCCAGCACGGACTCCTCGCCCGGCCGGTGCTCGTCGTGCTTGTGCGGCGGGAACGAGGACCAGTTGCCGCCCGGGGTGAGGACCTCGACCGCGATCAGCTTGTCGCAGTCGAACACCCCGGCCGCGCCGAAGTTGTTCACCTGCCGCGAGCAGTTGCCGGTGCCGCGCAGCTCCACGGGGACGCCGGAGGCCGGCCCGTAGCGGGCGGGCAGGCGGCGGGTGCAGCGGGCGCCGGTGAGGGCGAAGCGTCCGCCTCCGGTGGAGGTGATGGTGGCGCGGGCGTCGCGGGGGAGGTAGGCGAAGTCGCTCACCCCGTCGAACACGCTGGTGCGGCCGGTCAGCTCGAAGGTGTCGTGGCCGAAGTCGTCTGCGGAGGCGACGGTGCAGCCCCCGGCCAGCGGCAGCACGATCCACTCGCTCTCACCGGTGTCGAAGGTGTGCGTCCCGCCCGGCGGCAGCTGAAGGACGCGCAGGCTCGAGAAGCCCCAGCCGGCGGACTCGGGAGTGACGTCGACGAGGTAGGGGCCGGCGTGCGCCTTGCCCGCGGGAAGGTGATACGTCATGGGTTCCCTTTCGTCACGACGGGCGTCTCACAGCAGGCTGACGGCGGTGTCGACCGCCTCTTCCACACTGCCCTTCGCCGGGTAGAGCAGCGACCGGCCGACCACCAGGCCCCGCACCGTGGGCAGCCGCAGCGCCTTGCCCCACCGCTCGTACGCCGCCTCCTGGTCGCCCACCTCGCCGCCGAGCAGCACCACGGGCAGCGTGGAGGTGGCCAGCACCTCCGCCATGTCGTCGACGTCGTCGGTGACGGGCAGCTTCAGCCAGGTGTAGGCGGAGGTGCCGCCGAGGCCGGAGGCGATGGCGACGGAGCGGGTGACGGCCTCGGCCGACAGGTCGTTGCGCACCCGGCCGTCGACGCGGCGGGAGATGAACGGCTCGACGAACACCGGCAGCCGGCGTGCGGCCATGTCGTCGATGGCGCGGGCGGTGGACTCCAGGGTGGTCAGCGAGCCCGGGTCGTCGTAGTCGATGCGCACCAGCAGCTTGCCGGCGTCGAAGCCGAGCCGCTCGATGTCCTCGGCGCGGTGGCCGGTGAAGCGGTCGTCCATCTCGAAGGAGGCGCCCGCCAGGCCGCCCCGGTTCATCGACCCCATGACGACCTTGTCGTCCAGTACCCCGAGCAGCAGCAGGTCCTCGAGGATGTCGGCGGTGGCCAGCACCCCGTCGACTCCGGGCCGGGACAGCGCCCGGCACAGCCGGTCCAGCAGGTCGGCGCGGTTGGCCATGGCCAGCGGCCGGCCGTTCACGCCGAGCGCGCCCCGGGCGGGGTGGTCGGCGGCCACGATCATCAGCCGCCCGCTGTCGCCGAGCAGCGGGCGGCGCACCCGGCGGGCGGCGGCCTCGGCGACGGCCTCGGGGTTGCGGGCCCGGACCGTGGTGAGGTCGGGGATGCTGAGGTTCAAGACAGGGCTCCGTTCAGGACTGGCTCGGCGGGCCCGCCGGGCTCGGCGAGGCGGCCCGGGCGAGAAGGTCCGTGATCTCCTGCTGTGCCGGCATGGCGGACGAGCAGGCGAGGCGGGAGGCGACGAGGGCACCGGCGGCGTTGGCGTGACGCATGGTCTCCTCCAGGGACCGGCCGGAGAGCAGGCCGTGGCAGAGCGAGCCGCCGAAGGCGTCGCCCGCGCCGAGGCCGTTGACCACGTCCACCGGCACCGGAGGGACCTCGGCCCGGGTGCCGTCGCGGTGCACGGCGAGCACGCCCTTGGGCCCCTGCTTGACGACCGCCAGCTCCACGCCGGCCGCGAGCAGCGCCTCGGCGCAGGCGGCGGGCTCGCGGACACCGGTGGCGATCTCGCACTCGTCGAGGTTGCCGACGGCGACCGTGGCGTGCTCCAGGGCCTCGCGGTAGTAGGGGCGGGCCTGGTCGGGGTCGCGCCAGAACATGGGCCGCCAGTCGAGGTCGAAGACGGTCGTGCCCGCCTTGGCGCGGGCCCGGAGCGCGTCGAGGGTGGCGGAGCGGCTCGGCTCCTCGCTCAGACCGGTGCCGGTGATCCAGAAGATGCCCGCCGCCCGGATCGCCTCGAGGTCCAGTTCATGGGTGTGGATCTCCAGGTCGGGGGCCTTGGGCCGGCGGTAGAAGTACAGCGGGAAGTCGTCCGGGGGGAAGATCTCGCAGAAGGTCACCGGCGTCGGGTAGTCGGCGACCGGGGTCACCCAGCGGTCGTCGACGCCGAAGTCCTTCAGGGCCTGGTGCAGATAGACGCCGAAGGGGTCGTCGCCGGTGCGGGTGATCACCGCGGTGGAGCGGCCCAGGCGTGCGGCGGCTACGGCGACATTGGCGGCGGAGCCGCCCAGGAACTTGCCGAACGTCTCCACCTGCGGCAGAGGCACACCGGTCTGCAGTGGGTAGAGATCGACCCCGATGCGTCCCATGGTGATCAGGTCGAAATACTGTGGTGAGTCGGCCATTGGGCGACGCTCCTCGAGGCTCTTGGGGATGCGGGTCCCTGGGCGCCCTGCCACGGTGGGGGCGTGGTTCACGGGAACCTGCCGCCTCCAAGGTGTAGGTCTCAGGGGGTGCCGCTGTCAATAGTTTGTACTTACATTCGGACTAGCTCGTGAAATGATGTCATAACAAAGTATTGACAGAGGGCGCGTCAGGGGATTGGATCCGGTCCCAGCACGACAGCCGTTCTCCCTGGCAGACGATCCGGAATCCGGTAAATGCAATCCGGACTCCGCAAGGCGCCGGTCCGGACCACCGGACCCGCCCGTTATCCCTTCCCCGCGTAGCACAGTGAGGTGCAGGACAGATGGACCGCTCTTCTCACACCCGCTCCCGCCGAATCGCGCCGTTCGTCGCGGTGGCCGCGGCAGCAGCCCTGACCCTCGCCGGCTGCTCCAGCAGCTCCGGCGGAAAGAAGGCCGAGGAGGGCGGTGCCGACGCCTCGGCGGGCAAGGCCAGCACGCCCCGCATGACGGTCGCCCTCGTCACCCACCAGTCGCCCGGCGACACCTTCTGGGACATCGTCCGCAAGGGCGCCGAGGCCGCGGCCGCCAAGGACAATGTCAAGCTCGTCTACTCCGCCGACCCGAACGCCGGCAACCAGGCCAACCTGGTGCAGAACGCGATCGACCAGAAGGTCGACGGCATCGCCGTCACCCTCGCCAAGCCCGACGCGCTCAAGGGCGTCATCGCCAAGGCGGAGAAGGCCGGCATCCCCGTCGTCGGCCTCAACTCCGGCGTCAGCGACTGGAAGGACCTCGGCCTGCTGGAGTTCTTCGGCCAGGACGAGAACGTCGCCGGCGAGGCCTTCGGCAAGAAGCTCAACGAGGTCGGCGCCAAGAACGCCGTCTGCGTCATCCAGGAGCAGGGCAACATCGGCCTGACCCAGCGCTGCGACGGCGTGAAGAAGACCTTCGAGGGCAAGCTGCAGATCCTCAACGTCAACGGCACCGACATGCCCTCGGTGAAGTCGACGATCACCGCCAAGCTCAAGCAGGACTCCTCCATCGACTACGTCGCCACCCTCGGCGCGCCCTTCGCGCTGACCGCGGTGCAGTCCGTGGAGGAGGCCGGCAGCAAGGCGAAGGTCGCCACCTTCGACCTCAACAAGCAGCTGACCGGCGCCATCCAGAACGGTGACATCACGTTCGCCGTCGACCAGCAGCCCTACCTGCAGGGGTACCTGGCCATCGACGGTCTGTGGCTCTACAAGAACAACGGCAACTACAGCGGCGGCGGCGAGCAGCCGGTGCTGACCGGCCCGGCGTTCGTCGACAAGTCCAACGTCGACACGGTCGCCGACTTCGCCGCGAAGGGCACCCGGTGATGAGCATGACCCAGCAGGCCCGGCCGGCGGTGACCACACCGCCGGCTCCCGGCCCCAAGGAATCCGACGGCCGGACGGCGCGGCGCCCGCTGGCGCTGCGCCTGCTCGCCCGGCCCGAGGTCGGGGTGTTCCTCGGAGCCGTCGCCGTACTGATCTTCTTCCTGTTCGCCGCGCCGCCCGTGCGCGACGGCAGCTCCATCGCCAACATCCTGTACCAGTCGTCGACCATCGGGATCATGGCGCTGCCCGTGGCCCTGCTGATGATCGGCGGAGAGTTCGACCTGTCGGCCGGTGTCGCGGTGATCACCTCGGCGCTGACCGCCAGCATGCTCAGCTACCAGCTCACCCTGAACGTCTGGATGGGCGTGATCGTCGCCCTCGCCGTCTCCCTCGGCATCGGACTGTTCAACGGCTGGATGCTGATCAAGACGGGGCTGCCCAGCTTCCTGGTCACCCTCGGCACCTTCCTGATCCTGCAGGGCGTCAACCTCGCGGTGACCAAGCTGGTCACCGGCAACGTGGCCACCAACTCCATCAGCGACATGGACGGCTTCGAGCAGGCCAAGACGATCTTCGCCTCCACCTTCGACGTCGCCGGCGTCCAGGTGAAGATCACCGTCGTGTGGTGGCTGGTGTTCGCCGCCCTGGCCACCTGGGTGCTGCTGCGCACCAAGTACGGCAACTGGATCTTCGCCGTCGGCGGCAACAAGGAGAGCGCCCGCGCGGTCGGTGTCCCTGTCACCTTCACCAAGATCTCGCTGTTCATGCTCGTCGGCTTCGGCGCCTGGTTCGTCGGCATGCACAACCTGTTCTCCTTCAACACCGTGCAGTCCGGCGAGGGCGTCGGCCAGGAGCTGATCTACATCGCCGCGGCCGTCATCGGCGGCTGTCTGCTCACCGGCGGCGCCGGCTCGGCGATCGGCCCGGTCTTCGGCGCCTTCATGTTCGGCATGGTGCAGCAGGGCATCGTCTACGCCGGCTGGAACCCCGACTGGTTCAAGGCCTTCCTCGGCGTGATGCTGCTCGGCGCCGTCCTCATCAATCTGTGGGTCCAGCGCACGGCGACCCGGAGGTGACCGCAATGACCGACAAGACCACCGGCACCCACGGGACCACCGTGAAGGACACCGCGGCGAACGGCGACCGCCCCCTGGTCGAACTGCGCGGCGCGGGCAAGTCCTACGGCAACATCCGTGCCCTGCACGGAGTCGACCTGGAGGTCCACCCCGGCCGGGTGACCTGCGTGCTCGGCGACAACGGCGCCGGCAAATCCACCCTCATCAAGATCATCTCGGGGCTGCACCAGCACACCGAGGGCGAGTTCCTCGTCGACGGCGAACCGGTGCGCTTCTCCACCCCGCGCGAGGCCCTCGACAAGGGCATCGCCACCGTCTACCAGGACCTCGCCGTCGTCCCCCTGATGCCGGTGTGGCGCAACTTCTTCCTCGGCTCGGAGATGACCAAGGGCCCCTGGCCCCTGCGCCGCCTCGACATCGAGCGGATGAAGAAGACCGCCGACGAGGAACTGCGCAACATGGGCATCGTCCTCGACGACCTCGAGCAGCCCATCGGCACGCTCTCCGGCGGCCAGCGCCAGTGCGTCGCCATCGCCCGCGCCGTCTACTTCGGCGCCCGCGTCCTCATCCTCGACGAGCCCACCGCGGCGCTCGGCGTCAAGCAGTCCGGTGTCGTGCTGAAGTACATCGCCGCCGCCCGCGACCGCGGCCTCGGCGTCATCTTCATCACCCACAACCCGCACCACGCCTACATGGTCGGTGACCACTTCAGCGTGCTGCGCCTGGGCACCATGGAACTGTCCGCCGACCGCAGCGAGGTCAGCCTCGAGGAGCTGACCAACCACATGGCGGGCGGCGCCGAACTGGCCGCGCTCAAGCACGAACTCGCACAGGTCCGCGGCGTCGACGTCGAGGAGCTCCCCGAGGAGGCGGACCTCAAGGCCTCCGCGGCCGCAACCCCGGAAGGAAAGTCCTGACATGGCAGTCGCGCTCGACCGCATCCGGGTCGGCTCCGCACCCGACTCCTGGGGCGTCTGGTTCCCCGACGACCCGCTGCAGGTGCCCTGGCAGCGCTTCCTCGACGAGGTCGCCGAGGCCGGCTACGAGTGGATCGAACTCGGCCCCTACGGCTACCTGCCCACCGACCCGGCCCGCCTCAAGGACGAGGTCAGCCGGCGGAACCTGAAGGTGTCCGCGGGCACCATCTTCTGCGGACTGCACCGCGGCCCCTCCGAGTGGGACTCCACCTGGGAGCAGGTCAGCCGGGTCGCCTCCCTCACCCAGGCCATGGGCGCCAGGCACCTCGTGGTCATCCCCTCCTTCTGGCGGGACGACAAGACCGCCGAGATCCTCGAACCCCCGGAGCTCACCACCGAGCAGTGGGGCCACCTCACCCGCGGCATGGAACGCCTCGGCCACGAGGTGCGGGAGAAGTACGGCCTGGACATCGTCGTCCACCCGCACGCCGACACCCACATCGACACCGAGGAGCACGTCCAGCGCTTCCTCGACTCCACCGACGCGGACCTGGTCAACCTCTGCCTGGACACCGGCCACTACGCCTACTGCGGCGGCGACAGCGTCAAGCTGATCGAGACCTACGGCGAACGCATCGGCTATCTGCACCTCAAGCAGGTCGACCCCGAGATCCTGGCCGACGTGGTGAAGAACGAGATCCCCTTCGGCCCCGCCGTCCAGCGCGGCGTCATGTGCGAACCGCCCGGCGGCGTGCCCGAGCTGGGCCCCGTCCTCACCGCCGCCCAGAACCTGGGCGTGGACCTGTTCGCCATCGTCGAGCAGGACATGTACCCCTGCGACCCGGACAAGCCGCTGCCGATCGCGGTGCGCACCCGCCGGTTCCTCCGCTCCTGCGGCGCCTGACGACCGGCCCCGACCGACCGCCGGCCCGCGGCACCCGACGACGAGGCCGGCGACCGCCCGGACCCACCACAGATCGACGACCAGAAAGGCCACGCCATGAACCGTCGCGAGCCGCTCGGTGTCGCCGTCATCGGCACCGGACGCATGGGCGCCGACCACGTACGCCGCATCGACCGCGTCATCAGCGGCGCCCGGGTGGTCGCCGTGGCCGACACCGACGCCGAACGCGCCAAGACCGTGGCCGCGACCGTCGACGGCTGCACCGCCCACACCGACCCGGCCGCCGCGATGGCGGCGGCCGGCGTCGACGCCGTGCTCATCGCCTCCCCGGGACCGGCCCACGAGGCCGCGCTGCTCGCCGCGTTCGAGCGCGACCTGCCGGTGCTGTGCGAGAAGCCGCTCACCCCCGACACGGCCGGCGCGCTGCGCGTGCTGGAAGCCGAACAGGCCCTCGGCCACCGCCGGGTCCAGGTCGGCTTCATGCGCCGCTACGACGCCGAGTACGTGAGGCTGAAGGCGCTGCTGGCCTCCGGCCGGCTGGGCCGGCCGCTGATGCTGCACAACCGGCACCGCAATGTGGCCAGCCCGCCCTTCTTCACCAGCTCCATGCTGATCACCGACTCCGTCGCCCACGAGGTCGACGCCACCCGCTGGCTGCTGGAACAGGAGATCACCGCGGTCACCGTGCTGCGCCCCACCCCGTCCAGCGGCGCCCCCGGGGGCCTGAGCGACCCCCAGTTCGTCGTCCTGGAAACCTCCGGCGGCGCCCTGTCCGACGTGGAGATCTTCGTCAACTGCGGCTTCGGCTACCAGGTCCAGGCCGAGGCGGTCTGCGAGCGCGGCACCGCCCGCATCGGCGACGGCCACGCCCTGATCACCAGCATGGCCGGCCGCTGGGGCGGCACCATCGCCCAGGACTTCACCGAACGCTTCGCCCAGGCCTACGACGACGAGGTCCAGGCCTGGGTGGACAGCACCCGCCGCGGCGAGGTCACCGGCCCCAGCACCTGGGACGGCTACGCGGCGGCGGCGGTCTGCGAGGCGGGCGTGCGGGCGCTGGAGCAGGGCGGCAGGGTGGATGTCGCCCTCGTCGACCGGCCCCCGCTCTACCGCTGAGCAGCACACGACTCGGGCCCGCCCCCTCGGCCGGGAGCGGGCCCGAGCCCTGTCGTCCGCCGTCAGTCCTGCCGGACCTCCTCGATGCGCACCGGCCGGTGCTCGGCCAGCGACAGCGTGCACGCCTCGGCGATCCAGCCCGCCTCCAGCGCGTCCGCCACCGTGCACGGCGAGGGCCGGCGGCCCGCCACGACCTCGGTGAAGGCGGCGAGTTCGGCGCGGTAGGCCTCGGTGAAGCGGTCCATGAAGAAGTCGTGCGGGGTGCCCGCGGGGAAGGTCACCCCCGGCTCCACCGACCGCAGCGGCAGCTTGTCCTCCAGACCGACCGCGATGGAGTCCTCGAACCCGTGGATCTCCATGCGCACGTCGTACCCCCGGCCGTTGTGCCGCGAGTTGGACACCACCGCGATCGTGCCGTCGTCCAGGGTGAGTACCGCACCGGTGGTGTCGGCGTCGCCCGCGGCCGCGATGTAGTCGGCGCCCCGGTTGCCGCCGGCCGCGTACACCTCGGTCACCTCACGGCCCGTCACCCAGCGGATGATGTCGAAGTCGTGCACCGCGCAGTCACGGAAGATGCCCCCGGAGGCGGCGATGTACGCGGCGGGCGGCGGCGCCGGGTCCAGGGTGGTGGAGCGCACCGTGTGCAGCGTCCCCAGCTCCCCGCCCCGCACGGCCTTGCGCGCGGCGACGAACCCGGCGTCGAAACGGCGGTTGAAGCCGATCTGCACCGGCACGTCCCGCCCCTCGACGGCGCGGAGGACCTCGACGCCCTCGGCCATGGTGCGGGCCACCGGCTTCTCGCAGAACACCGGCACACCCGCCTCGACACAGGCGCGGATCAGGCCCGGATGGGCGTCCGTGGCGGCGGCGACCACCACGCCGTCCACCCCGGCCGCGAGCACGGCCTCGGGGGAGTCGGCGACCTCGGCACCGAACCGTTCGGCGGCGGCCTTGGCGGCGTCCGCGAACGGGTCGGAAACGACCAGCGACTCGACGGCACCGAGCCCGTGCAGGGTCTCGGCGTGGAAGGCGCCGATCCGCCCGAGACCGAGAATTCCGATACGCATGAGGTGTTGCTCCTTGAGAGGGGTACGAACCGCGTCCCCTCACGGGGACACGGAGCTGCGGGGGAGGTGCCGCCCCGCCGCCCGGTCGCGATCCGCCGCGGGGCCGCGTCGGACGCGCCGAGCGGGGCGCCGCACCTCGTCAGTCGAGGCCGCCGAGCACGTTCTGGTCCCAGTCGATCACGGATCCGGTGACCACCCCGGAACGGTCCGAGAGCAGGAACACCACGAAGTCCGCGATCTCGTCCGGCTGGCCCAGCTTGCCCATCGGCAGCCGGGCGGCGGCGCGCTCGCGCCAGTCGTCCCCGGCCCCGTGGAAGGCCCGCTGCGTCGCGTCCTCGCCCTCGGTGGCGGTCCAGCCGATGTTCAGGCCGTTGATCCGGATGCGGTCCCACCGGTGGGCGTGCGCCGCGTTGCGGGTCAGGCCCATCAGCCCCGCCTTGGCGGCGACGTACGGGGCGAGGAACGGCTGCCCGCCGTGCGCGGACGAGGTGATGATGTTGACGATGGTGCCGGGCGCCTCGCGGCGCACCATGTCGGCGACGGCGGCCTGCATGGCGAAGAACGGCGCCCGCAGATTGATCGCGATGTGCTGGTCGAACAGCTCCGGCGTGGTGTCGAGCAGCGTGCCGCGCGAGGTGAGCCCGGCCGAGTTCACCAGGCAGTCGACCCTGCCGTGGGCCTGTACCACCTCCGCCACCGATGACTTGGCCTGTTCGGCGTCGGCCAGGTCGGCGCGCACGAACATCGCCTTGCCGCCCGCGGCGGTCAGCTCGTCCACCAGCGCCTCGCCGGGCTCGGGGCGCCGCCCGGTGAACGCCACCACCGCGCCCTCGCGGACGGCGGCCCGGGCGATCGCGGCGCCCACGCCCTGGCTGCCGCCGTTGACCAGGACGACCTTGTCGTCGAGAAGTCCCATCGCGTACCTCAGCTCTCTCGCCGTGAGTCGGCGGCCCGCAGCTCATCCCGGAGCGTCTGCGGACTCCATTCCTCGCGCAGCGCGCGCCGTACCAGGTCCGCCTGCGAGGGCGGGGCCAGCCCGTCGACCGGCGGGTCCCGGTCGAGGTCGGTGGGGAAGGGGTAGCCCTCGGCGCTCGCGGCGATCACCCGCTCGAGCCACTCCTCGCCGGCCCCTTCCGCCTTGCGCTTGAGCAGCACCGGGTACACGGCGTCGACCACGGCCGTGCGGTCCACCGTCTCCATCGCCCGCCCGAACGCGGAGGACACCTGCAGCAGATTGGCCATGCGCCGGATGTCCGCCGAGCGGTTGGCGCCGGCCGCGTGGAACAGCGCGGGGTTGAAGAACACCGCGTCGCCCTTGGCGAGCGGGAGCTGCACATGGTGCGCCGCGAAGTACTCCTGGAACTCGGGGCGCCGCCAGGCCAGGTAGCCGGGCTCGTACTTCTGCGAGTGCGGCAGGTACATGGTCGGGCCGGACTCCACGGGCATGTCGCAGTGCGCGACGGCGCCCTGGAGGGTGAGCACGGGGGAGAGGCGGTGCACATGCGGCGGGTAGGCGGCGGCCGCCTCGTCGGACAGGAAACCGAGATGGTAGTCACGGTGCACGGTCTGGGCGGCGCCGCCCGGGTTGACCACGTTGATCTGCGAGGTGATCTGGTAGCCGGGCCCCAGCCAGGCCGAGGAGACCAGGGCGATCACCTCGTTGGCGTAGTAGTCGGCGAACGTCTCCGCGTCGTGCAGCGCCGCCTTCTCCAGGGCGTTCCACACCCGGTCGTTGGCGCCCGGCGCGGCGAAGTGGTCCCCGGCCACGGTGCCCGCGGCGCGCTGGGCGGCGATCAGGGCGTCGAACACGGCGGTGGCCCGGTCCACCACGGCGGTGTCGGGGAAGGCCCCGCGGACGACCACGATGCCGGGGCCGTCGGCCAGGGCCGCCGCCAGCTCGGCCGCGATCTCCGCCCGGCCGGCGCCGAGCAGACGATCGGCGTCGTAGAGGAGCACCCCGTCGCGCACCTCGGTGGCGTGGGGGTGGGCGGTGATGTCGGTCGGCTGCTCCACCAGTGCGCGGAAGGCGTCCAGGTCAGGTGTGAAGGACATCGTCGTCCCCTCTAGTCACGGAGCGGCTCGGTTCTGTCATTCTTGTCAGTACAAACCCCTCGAACAACCAGCAGCGAGCCATCAAAAACCCCTCAGGGAGCCGGCGCATGGGACACCCCTTCCCGATCCGGGAGATCGCACGTCAGGCAGGGCTGAGCGAGGCCACCGTCGACCGGGTGCTCAACCACCGGGGCGGGGTGCGGGAGAGCACCGCGCGGGAGGTGCACCGGGCGATCGCCGACCTGGACCGGCAGCGCACCCAGGTCCGCCTGGTCGGCCGCACCTTCATGGTGGACATCGTGATGCAGGCCCCGGAACGCTTCTCCACCGCCGTGCGGGCCGCGCTGGAGGCCGAACTCCCCTCCCTGCACCCGGCCGTGGTCCGCTCCCGCTTCCATTTCCGGGAGACGGGCCCGGTGCCGGAGCTGACCGCCGTCTGCGACCGGATCGCCCGGCGCGGCTCCCAGGGCGTCATCCTCAAGGCACCGGACGTCCCCGAGATGACCGAGGCCGTGGCACGCCTGGCCGCGGCGGACATCCCGGTGGTCACCCTGGTGACCGACCTGCCCGCCAGCGCCCGGATCGGCCACGTCGGCAGCGACAACCGGGCCGCCGGCGCCACCGCCGCCTACCTCATGGGCCAGTGGCTCGGCGGCCGCCCCGCCCATGTGCTCACCAGCCTCAGCAGCGGCTTCTTCCGCAACGAGGAGGAGCGCGAGATGGGCTTCCGCAGCGTGATGCGCGCCCGGCACCCCGAGCACACCCTGGTCGAGATCGCCGAGGGGCAGGGCCTGGACGCCGAGCAGTACGACCTCGTGCGGGTCGCCCTGGACCGGGACCCGGACATCCGCGCGGTGTACTCCATCGGCGGCGGCAACGTCGCCACCCTGCGCGCCTTCGAGGACGCCGGGCGTGACTGCGACGTCTACATCGCGCACGACCTCGACCACGACAACACCCGGCTGCTGCGCGAGCACCGCCTGTCCGCCGTCCTCCACCACGACCTCAGGCACGACCTGCGCGAGGCCTGCCACCTGGTGATGCGCGCCCACGGCGCCCTGCCGCCCGCCGGGCCCGTCCTGCCCTCCCCGATCCAGGTGGTGACGCCCTACAACATGCCGCCCGCCGCCCCGCCCCGGACACCGGCCGTCTGACGCTGTGTCACGCCAGCGCCGACGGGCGAACGCTGCCTAACGTCGTGCGCATGAGGAAACGTGCCGCTGACGGCGGTCCCGAGCGGCTGGTGGCGCTCGCCGACGGCGTCTTCGCCATCGCCATCACCCTGCTCGTCCTGGACCTCAGCATGGAGCCGGGCCTGAGCGACGAGCAGTACCACGAGGCCCTGCGCGAGCTGCTGCCCAACCTGGGCGCCTACGCGATCAGCCTGGTGGTGCTGGCCGGCTTCTGGCGCGACCACCGCATGCTGTTCAACTCCGTGCGGCAGGTCGACTCCCAAGTGATCACGCTGACCCTGCTCGGACTGGGCCTCGCGGCGCTGGTGCCCTTCCCGACCGTCCTGGTCTCGGAGTACGCCCGCCAGAGCATCTCGGTCGTCATCTACTCGGCGGTGGTCGCCGCCCTCGGCGCCGTCCACCTCGCGCTCCTGCTCCTCATCAGCAGGCGCCCGTGGCTGCGCAACGAGGAGGAGCCCCGGGGCGACGTGACCGTCTCCGCGCTGGACATGGGGTTCACGGTGGCCGTGTTCGCCGTGACCGTCCCGCTGGCGCTGGTCATCGGCTCCGCGGCCATGTGGTGGTGGCTGGTCCTGATCCCCGTCAAGGTCTGGCTGGGCAAGCGGGCCGAGGAGGCCCGCTGACCGTCACGCCCCCGCGACGGCGACCCAGCCGCCCTCCTCGGCCGAGCGGACCATCGCGTCCAGCACGGTCGCGCTGTGCACCGCGTCGGCGAGCGTGGCGCCGTGCGGGGTGCCCTCGGCCACGGAGCGCAGGAAGCGGCAGGCCTCGATGACCTTCAGGTCGTCGTAGCCCATGGCGTTGGCCGCCCCCGGCTGGAACGCGCCGAACTCGCCGTCGCCCGGCCCGACGAACACCGTGCTCACCGGCTGGTCCTGGTAGGAGGTCCCGCGGCTCACGCCGAGCTCGTTCATCCGGCGGAAGTCCCAGAACACCGCCCCCTTGGTGCCGTGCACCTCGAAGCCGTAGTTGTTCTGCTCGCCCACCGACACCCGGCACGCCTCCAGCACGCCCCGGGCGCCCGAGGCGAACCGCAGCAGGCAGTTCACATAGTCCTCGTTCTCCACCGGGCCCAGCTCGCCGCCCGCGGCGCGGGAGTGACCGGCCGTGGCACCCGCCGGCCGGGCCCGCTCGGGCACGAACACCGCCGTGTCCGCGGCCAGCGACTCGATGTCCCCCAGCAGGAACCGGGCCAGGTCCGCGCCGTGCGAGGCCAGATCGCCCAGCACCCCGCTGCCGCCCCGCCCCCGCTCGTACCGCCAGGTCAGCGCGCCCTCGGGATGCGCGGCGTAGTCGCTGAACAGCCGGAAGCGGACATGGGTGACGGTGCCCATCTCACCGGAGGCGATCAGGTCCCGGGCCGCCTCCACCGCCGGCGCGTTGCGGTAGTTGAAGCCGACCGCGCCCTGCACGCCCGCCTTCGCCACCGCGCCGGCCACCGCGCGGGCGTCCTCGGAGGTCAGGCCCACCGGCTTCTCGATCCAGATGTGCTTGCCGGCCTCGGCCATGGCCACGCCGATCTCCCGGTGCAGGAAGTTCGGCGCGGTGATGCTGACCGCCCGCACCTGCGGATCCGCGGCCACCTCGCGCCAGTCCCGGGTCGTCGAGGCGAACCCGAACTGAGCCGCGGCCTCCTCCGCCCGGCCGGGCACCTCCTCCGCCACGGTCACCAGTTCGGGACGCACGGCCAGCCGCGGATAGTGGTGCCGCACCCGCGCGTACGCCTGGGTGTGCACCCGCCCCATCCAGCCGAATCCCACGACGGCGACACCGAGCGTATCCACCATTGAGCGCCCTTCCTTGCTTGCCGGGCTTCCTCGGGCCGCTGTTTGGACCGTTCCAGAAGCTGTCCACGCCACACTGGAGGGCTCTCGGCTGCTGTGTCAAGGCTTTGCAGGGCTTTGACAGGGCGGGCCGCCTCATGGAACGGTCCATCCATGAGACCGCCGACGATCCGCGACGTGGCCGAACGGGCCGGGGTGTCCAAGTCGCTGGTCTCGCTGGTGCTGCGCGGCTCCGACCAGGTGCGCCCGGAGCGGCGCGAGGCCGTGCTGCGCGCCGCCCGCGAGCTCGGCTACCGGCCCAACGCCGCCGCCCGCAGCCTCAGCGAGCGGCGCACCCGCACCGTCGGGGTCCTCCTCAACGATCTGCGCAACCCCTGGTTCGTCGATCTGCTCGACGGCCTCAACTCCCTGCTCCACGCGAGCGGCCTGCGCATGCTGCTCTCCGACGCCCGCCTCAACCGCCGCACCGGCCAGGACCCGGCCGACCCCTTGCTGGACCTGAGGGTGGACGGTCTGGTCGTCGTCGGCACGCTGCCCGACCCGGCGGCACTGGAGCCGGTCGCCGAACGCATCCCGGTGGTGCTGGCGGGCGCACGGGAGGAAGTGCCGCCCGGGGTGGACGTGGTCGCCGGCGACGACGAGCACGGCGTCCGCCTGGTCACCGAGCACCTGATCGGGCTCGGGCACCGGCGCGTCGCGCACATCGCCGGGTACGGGGCGGTGGGCGAGCTGCGCCGCCGCAGCTTCGAGGAGACGATGCGCGGGCACGGTCTGGCCGACGGGGCGCTGGTGACGCCGGGGGACATGACCGAGGAGGGCGGCTACCGCGCCGCCGTCCGGCTGCTGAGCCGCGCCGACCGGCCCACCGCGATCCTCGCCGTGAACGACATCGCCTGCGTCGGCGCCCTGTCCGCGGCCGGCGAGCTGGGCCTCGACGTCCCCGGGGACGTCTCCGTGGCCGGCTACGACAACACCAGCCTCTCCCGGCTGCGCCACCTGTGGCTGACCACCGTGGACAACGCGAGCCACGAGGTGGGCCGCCGCGCCGCGCGCTGCCTCCTGGACCGGCTGGAGTCACCCGGCGGGCCGGGCAGCCTCCACCTGGTCAGACCGGCGCTGCAGATCCGCGGGACCACGGCAGGTCCCGGCGGTAGGGGGTAGTGCCTCAGTCGAAGTGGATGTCGTACGCCTTGCGCAGGGTCTCGTGCACCGTCCAGGTGGTGCGGTCGCCCTCGCGCAGCACGGCCATGTCGCCGGGGCCGACGTGCAGCGTCGGACCGTTCTCCACCTCGATGGTCGCGGAGCCGCTGATCACCACGAACAGCTCGTCCGCCTCGGTGTCGGTGACGACACCGGGAGTGATCTGCCAGATGCCCCGGATCCGCTTGCCGTCCGGCGACTCCCAGACGACCTTGCCGGTCACCTCCGGCGAGCCGGAGACGATCTGCTCCGGGTCGAGCGGCTCGGGGGAGAGCTCGGCGTCGGGGATGTGGACGGTGAAGCCGGACTGGGTCATGCGGCGACGGTAACGGGTACCGGCGCACACAGGGGCGACAGAATGTGCGGAATCGGACGCCGGAGGCTGACACAACGTCGTGCCCGGTCCGTGTCGGCGCGACGACCGGACGCGCACCCGGCCGGCCGGAGGTGGGGCGGTGCACACGGCCGCACGGGGCCGCTCGCGCCCCGGCGGGCGGGCTTCCCACTCCCGTGGATGTTGTAGTGTTGACCTGCGCGTTCGCCGGGCATCCCGGCCGCGCGCCGGGACGTGGCGCAGCTTGGTAGCGCACTTGACTGGGGGTCAAGGGGTCGCAGGTTCAAATCCTGTCGTCCCGACGGGCGAGCGAGCCGCCAGGGCTCGGACAAGGGGCCTGTCTCACTTCGGTGAGGCAGGCCCTTCGCGCTGTCCGCGGGGCCGGTGATGGGCCGGACGGGGGAGTCGCGCATGCACCGGGCCGGTGCCGGATCGAGCCTGGGATCATGAGCATCCGCCCCTGGGTGAGGGTCGAGCCCCCGGACAGCCGGGGCCTGCGCCGGGTCGTCGTGGGCAGCGAGACCGCGGGCAGCGTCTGGTCCCTGGCCGAGCTGCGGCGCCTGCTCACCCGTCTGGGCTACCCGGAGACCCTGGACCTGGACGACCCCGGCCAGGTGTTCTGGAGCGGCGGCGACAGCACCACCTGGCCCGACCGCCCGCGGCGCCGGCGCGCCACCACCGTGCTCATGACCGCCGGGCTGCTCGCCTCCACGGTCCTGCACATGCTGATCGGATGGCCCGACGCCCTCGGCGCGCTCACCTTCGCCCAGCGGGTCACCGGAGCCGTGTTCGTGCTGTCCGCCGTGGTGCTGGGCGCGGCGACCGTGGCGGCGATCGACCACTTCGGGCGACGACGCAGCAGGACCTCCGGGGCGTTCGTGCTGCTGGGGGCGCTCATCACGCTGGCCACCGCCAGCCTGCTGCTGTTCATGTGGTTCGAGGAGAAGGAGTTCACCCCGCATCTGCTGGTCTTCGCGCCGCTGTGGTGCTGGTCCGGGTGGGCGCTGTGGCTCCTGGCCCGGGAGCGCGCCTGGCAGGCTCTGCCCCGCCCCAAGACCTTCGCCGTCGGTGTGGTGGTCACAGCGCTGCTGTCCGCCGTGAGCCTGGCGTACTCGACCATGTACCAGCCGGTGTCGGCGCCCATGCACATCGCCCTGAAGGCCGAGTTCGGCAAGGCGCGGCCCGACCCCAGGTACCCCTATGTGCACGTTCCGCTGAAGCTCTCCATGAAGAACGACGGGGGGATCCCGGCCTACGTCCTCATCGACGACTACTCGGTCTACGGCCGGACCGCCGAGTACGGCAGCGGGAGCGACCGGGTCAGGGAGTGGCGGAGAAGCCTGGACGTGGAGGGGGCGGGCGAGGCCGAGCGCTATGTGGACCGGCTGCAGTACACCCCGGTCAGCAGCGGACTCTTCTACCGTCCCGGCGACTCGCTGGACGTGGGGCAGGAATTCGTGCTGCAGCGCGTCGTCCAGATCCCGAAGGACGCGGAGTTCGACGAGATCAACGTCGTCCTCCAGGTCACCTACATGAGGAAGGACCGCGGCAAGATCGACGCTCGTGAGCTGCGCCAGGTGCACCGGTCGTGGGACAGGAGCAGCCCCCACTACTGTCCGGTGGAGAAGTGCGGGGAGAAGCTGGTGTTCCACGGCCAGGTGCGGCACAACAACAACCTCATCAACGTGACCCGCACCCCGAGGTATGTGACGGCGGTCTGGTCGCCGGACCAGTCACCCAGGTACTCCGTCTCCTCGTTCCATTTCAAGGGTCCGGTCGCCCGGTCGGAGGAGAAGCGGGAGGACACCCGGTACGGCGTGGCGACCACGCATGTCGACATGTCGGTACCCGTCGTCGAGCTGCTGGACGGAGCCGGTGAGTGACGCCGGGTGCCGTCCCTGCGCCGCCACCTCCTGGGCCAGGGCGAACCAGGTGCCCGTCCCGACCCCCTGCCCGTCGAGAAGCCGGGCCGACTGGAGGCACTGCAGGCCCGGGGTGCCGACCGTCGGGATGAGATCGCGTGCCGATACGACCCTTTCGGCGAGCCGGCTGATCAGCTGTGCGATCTCGAACTGCGCCTCGTCGTACTTGTCGTTGCGCAACTGGGCGTGCACGTCGAGGGAGGCGCCCTCGGACTGTTCGGACCTCCAGTAGTCCTTCACCCCTTCATCGCTCCATTGCGCGGGGCTGATCGGCCCGAGCTCTCCCGCGAGCTTCCGGTCGGAGACCGACTCGAACACGGCGTCGGTGCACAGCTCGGCGGCCTTGTCGATCGATGTGTCCGGCAGACCGCGGGCCACGGCCTCCTCGCCCAGTAGCTTCTCCAACCGGCGCAGCTGCCGGTCCAGTTCCTTGCGCGCCTCGGCCCGCTCCTCCTCGGACCTGGTGGGGTCGTCGGACTCCTCCAGGGACTTGCTGGCGTCGTCCGTGGCGTCCGCGAGGTCCTTGCGCCTCCCGTCGGTGGTCTCGGACTGGGCGACGGTGCTCAGCCCGACTCCTATCCGGCTCGCGGGCTGGAGCCCCGACTTCGGGGCACCCGCCAGGAGCGCCTTCGACTCGTCGTCCATCGTCAGAGCGCCCGTCAACTGCCCCACGGTGCGGGACAGATGCTCCCGCACAGCCTCGGGCGTGCCGCGGTCGGCGATCAGCTCGAGGACCGCTGCCGACCTGCGCACGATCAGCACGGCCATGCCCCGCTGCTCGGGCGGCACACCGGGGTCGCTGACCACGTCCAGCGCGGAGACCAGCCGCTCGACGGCGGCGATCAGATCCTTGCGCACCTCGCCGGGGATCCCGGCGGCATTGATCGTCTCCAGGGCGTCGGCGAGCTCCTGGGCGGTCTCGACGATCCCCTTCCTCTCCTGCGGTGAGGTGCGGGCGCTCGACGTCTTCTCCAGAAGGGTCGTCAACTGCTCGATGCTGGGCGTGAGTTCCTCGGGCGCCTCGACGACGAGCTTCTCCAGCTCGGCGCTCACCTGGTCGACTTCCTGCTTCTGCGCCGCCACGGCGGCGGCCACGGTCTGAGCGCCGTCCTTCTTCTCCCCGTCCTGCTTGTTCTCGTCCTTCTCCGAGTCGTCCCCGCCGTCCCCGTCCCCTCCTCCGTCCTTCTCCTCCTCGTCGCCGGAGGAACCGGTGGTCCCCCCGCCGTCCCCCGGATCGACCTCGCCCTCGTCCGGAGACCCGTCGGAGGGGCTGGTGGGGCCGGGGTCCGTGTCCGGCGGATCGGTCTGTTCGGGGGGCGTCGTGGGCGGCGGTTCGGTGCTCCCGCTCCCCGGCGGCGGCTCGTCCGCGGACGGCGGGGGTTCCGTCTGCGCGGATGCGCCCCTGGTGACGCTCCCGTCCGCCGGCGGCGCCGCCAGGGCCGTCGCCACGCCCGCCGGCAGCGCGAGCACCGCGGCCACGGCGGATGCGCAGACCCGGTACGCGACAGGTCGGCGGGAATATCTGGCCATGGCGGTTCCCGATGCGTTGCGGTGTGTTGCGCGTCCTCGCGGGCGATGGCCCCTGCGGGCGATGGCCTCCGCGTGCGGCGCTGCGGCGGGACTCGAGATGAGGCTCGGCGCTCCCGAGCCGTTACATCTCCACTGTTCACCCGCACGCCCCGCTCCGCAACGCGAGGCGGGGAGGGCCCGGAACGGGGCGTCAGGCCGCTCCGAACGCCGTGAACGCCCAGCCCGTCGCCGCGTGCACCGCGTCGCCCGGCAGGGCGGCCCGCGCGTCGCGGAGGGCCTCGGCCAGGGACAGGCCCGCGCCGAGGCCCTTGTGCAGGGCCAGCATCAGCGGGACCACCGCCGCGTCGTTGACCGGGGCGCTGCACGCCACCACGCCCGCGGTGCCGAGCGGCAGCAACGCGGTGACCAGGCCGAGGAGTTCGTCCGCGCCGACCGTGGCGAAGCGGGCCGTGTCGCAGCAGGACAGGATGATGCGATACGGGCTGCGTTCCAGGCGCTCGAAGTCGTGCACGATGAGCGGCCCGTCCGCCATCCGCAGGGAGGAGAACATCGGTCCGTCCGCGCGGAACGCGCCGTGCGCGGCGATGTGGGCCAGTGCCGCACCGTCCAGCTCCGCGAGCACCCGCGGCACCGTCGCCCCGTCGTGCTCCAGGACGGTGGCGGCGCCGTAGCGGTCGGCCAGTTCGGGCACCTCCGCGCCGCCGGTCGCCAGGCCGGGGCCGCGCACCAGCACCTGCCGGCCCCCGGGCGGCGGCGCCGTCCGCTTCGCGCGCAGCCAGCTGCTCGCCGACGGCGACACACTGAGCACCCGGTCCCGCAGCGACGGCAGCAGCGCCCACGGCACCCGGTGCAGCCGCCCCGGCGGCACGATCACCACCGGGCCGCTGCCCAGGTGCTCCGCCGCAGGACCCAGCAGCAGCTCCTCCAGGCGCCGCCCCGCGGCCTCCACCAGCGGCAGCCGGGCCGCCGCCCCCGGATGCGCCAGCCGTCTCAGCCCCGCCTGGACGTGCTCCGCCTCGGTCTCCGCCGCCGCGAGCAGACCCGCCTCGAACCGGCGCACCCGGCCCCGGCCGCACACCAGCACCTGCACCCGGCCGGCCGGCACGGCGAGCTCCACCAGCGTGATGTCGTCGCCCAGATGCCGCAGCAGGGTGCCGACGTCGAACCGGTCGCCGTCGCCCGCCGCCTCGCCGCGCATGTGCAGGGTGCGGGAGCGGATCTCCCGCTCCAGGCGGCGCTGTTCGCGCTCCAGCGCGGGGACGGGCCGGCCCTCCTGGCGGGCCTCCTCGGCGCGGGCGGCGATCTCCCGGTAGGCGGTCATGCCGCTCAGCAGCGCCGGGTCGGCCGGAGGCCGGGTGGGCGGGGCGGACAGGGCGGTGGCCCGCCAGCGTTCGCTCCACACCAGCAGCCGCCGCGGCCCGCCGGACACCAGGCAGGCCTGCTGCGCCAGCGCCGCCAGCTCCGCGCCCTGCGCGGTGGCGCGGGCGCGCAACTCCGAGGCGCCCAGCGTCATCCGGTGGTCGTCCAGCACGTCCAGACCGTGCCGGCAGGCCTCCAGCACGCCCCGGGCGGAGCCGGCCGCCCGGGCGCGCAGCGCCTGCGCCGCCCAGCCGGTCATCCGGGCCAGCGGGGGACCGCCGCGCCGGCTGCGGGCGGCGACGGCCAGGTGCCGCTCCGCCTCGGCCGCCCGGCCCAGGTCCAGGGCGATCCGCCCGGCGAGCAGGAAGGCTTCCGGCGCGGCCGGGGCGCCCAGCGCCGTCAGCTGTTCGGCCACCGCCGCCGCGGCCGCGACCAGCCGCCCGGAGCGGCGGCCGGCGGCATG
>NZ_BAAAGU010000062.1:0-34016 GCF_039524635.1 Streptomyces thermocarboxydovorans
GCATCGGCAACCGACGACAACGCCGCAGATGCGCGTGCCAGACCCCGCGTCCGCGGGCTGATCCAAACGACAGGCCCTAGGTACGGCTGCGAGCTGAGCAGGACGGCGAACGGAACCGGGGTGAAAAAGCGGGGCCGGCGCACGCCGGAACCGCCCCGTGACGGCCCTCGGCGGCGTGCCGTGCCCGACTTCCGCCACGGGTGAGGGTGCTGGCACAGCGCCGACCGCTCCCGCCCGGTCCCGTTCTTCGTGGCGAAGCCCGACGTCGCTGCGCCCGGTCTTCGCGGAGACGGCCGGTCTGGAGGAGATCGAGCTGCGGCGGATGGCGCAACAGGGCGAGGACAGTCCGTGGTTCGGGGAGGACTTCCTGTGGACGGCACTGTTCCGGCGCGGGTGAGCCACGGGAGGGGGTGTCGGCGGACGGAGCTTGTAGCTGACACAATGTCAGGAGCCTTCACAACTGCACGAGGCTGGGCTATACAGGGTGGCGCCGTACTGGAACGCGTTCTACTGATGGGGCGGGTTCCCGCGGCCCCGTGACGACCCCGGCGCGGCCGACGGTGCGGACGGCCGCACCGGGGTCTTCGGCATCGGTTCAGCATCCGGCGATCAGGAGTCCCATGCCCATCGACGCAGCCAAGGCGCTCGCCGCCGAACCCCGGACCGGCGAGATCAGCTGGGGAACCAAGGACGTCCTGCTCTACCACCTCGGCATCGGCGCCGGCACCCCCGCCACCGACCCCGGCGAACTGCGCTACACCCTGGAGTCCCGGCTGCACGTCCTGCCGAGCTTCGCCACCGTCGCCGGCGGCGGGGAGCCCGGCGTCATCGGCGGCCTGTCCATGCCGGGCGTCGAGGTCGAGCTGTCCCGCGTGCTGCACGGCGGCCAGTCGCTGACCCTGCACCGGCCGCTGCCCGCCGAGGGCCGGGCCACCGCCACCCACCGCGTCGCCGCCGTGTACGACAAGGGCAAGGCCGCCGTCCTCGTCCTGCGCACCGATGTCGCCGACGCCGACGGGCCGCTGTGGACCAACGACGCCCAGATCTACGTACGCGGCGAGGGCGGTTGGGGCGGCGACCGGGGCCCGTCCGTACGGCGCGAGGCGCCCACCGGGGAGCCGGACCGGACCGCCGAGCGGACCGTGCGTGACGACCAGGCGCTGCTGTACCGCCTCTCCGGCGACTTCAACCCGCTGCACGCCGACCCCGAGTTCGCCCGGAAGGCCGGCTTCGAACGGCCCGTCCTGCACGGGCTGTGCACCTACGGCATCACCCTCAAGGCCGTCGTCGACACGCTGCTCGGCGGGGACGTCACCCGCGTCCGCGCGTACACCACCCGCTTCGCCGGAGTCGTCTACCCCGGCGAGACACTGCGGATCCGGATGTGGGAGGGCCGGGACGACAGTCAGGTGTCCGTCACCGTGAGCGCGGTGGAGCGGGACGACGCGCCCGTGCTCACCGACACGGTCGTCCACCTCTCCTGATACCCCGTCACATCGACACTCCGTAACGCATTCTCACCCGTCCACCACCGCCGTCGCCACCACCGCCGCCGTCGCCACCGCCGTCCAAGCCTTCACCGCTCCACGCCTCTTCCGCCTCCATCGCCAAGCCGAGGGGAGCCACGCCATGCGGGCAGCCGTACTGCACGAGACCGGCCAGGACAAGCTCGAGGTCCACGACGACATCGAGGCGGTGGGCTTCGGCCCCGGCAAGGTGCGGATCCGGGTGCGGGCCACCGGGCTGTGCCACTCCGATCTGTCCGCGATGAGCGGGGTGCTTCCGCAGCCCGCGCCTTTCGTGCCCGGTCACGAGGGCGCCGGTGAGATCGTCGAGGTGGGCGACGGGGTCACCGGGCTCTCGGCGGGGGCCCCGGTCGTCGTCTGCTGGCTGCCCCCGTGCGGGTCCTGCCCGGCCTGCCGGCGCGGGCAGAGCGAGCTGTGCCTGGCCGGGTTCATGAACGCCAGCACGCCCAACTTCCGGCGGGCCGGCGGTGACGTCTTCGGCTTCGCCGGCACCGGCACCTTCGCCGAGGAGGTCGTGGTCGACGCCGGCTGCGCGGTGCCGATACCGGACGACGTGCCCTTCGACATCGCCGCCCTCATCGGCTGCGGGGTCACCACCGGGCTCGGCGCCGCCCTCAACACCGCCGATGTGGCGGCCGGTTCGTCGGTGGCCGTCATCGGCTGCGGCGGGGTCGGCATCTCCGCGATCCAGGGTGCCCGGCTGTGCGGCGCCGCCGAGATCGTCGCCGTCGACCCCGTGCCCACCCGGCGTGAGGCGGCGCTGCGGTTCGGCGCCACCCGCGCCGTCGCCCCCGAGGAGCTGGCCGGCGTCAAGCAGCAGCTCACCGGCGGGGAGGGCTTCGACTACGTCTTCGAGGTCGTCGGCCGCTCCGCCACCGCCCGCACCGCCTACGAGACCACCCGGCGCGGCGGCACCCTTGTCGTGGTCGGCGCGGGCGCCATGGACGACCAGCTGCAGCTCAACATGTTCGAGCTGTTCTTCGACGAGAAGCGCATCCTGCCGTCCCTGTACGGCGGCGGCGACGTGGTGCGCTCCTACGAGCGGACCATCGCCCTGTGGCGGGCCGGCCGCGTCGACCTGGACGGCCTGATCACCCACCGGGTGGCGCTCGCCGACATCAACGAGGCCCTGGACCAGATGCGCACCGGCACCGCGCTGCGCACCTGCGTGGAGATGTGAGAGGGCGACTTTGATGGCGACTGGGATGTCCTCCACTCCGCTGGCAGGCCGCACCGCGATCGTCACCGGCGCCGGACGGACTGGGCCGGGCCGAGGCGCTGGAACTCGCCCGGCTCGGCGCGGCCGTCGTGGTCAACGACTACGGGCAGCCCGGCCGCGACGGCACCGGAGCGGCCAGCTCCGTCCCCGCCGAAGAGGTGGCCGAGCAGATCCGGGCCGCCGGCGGCACCGCGCTCGCCCACACCGGCGACGTCGCCGACCACCGGCAGGCCGCGGAACTCGTCCGGACGGCGATCGACGCCTTCGGGCGGCTCGACATCCTGGTCAACAACGCGGGCATCCTGCGCGACCGCATGGTCTTCTCCATGACCGAGGACCAGTGGGACGCCGTGATCCGCGTCCACCTCAAGGGCCACTTCAACACGATCCGGTACGCCGCCGCCCACTTCAGGGAGCGGTTCAAGCGCGGCGGGGGAGAGCCGGTGCACGGGCGGATCGTCACCTCCTCCTCCGAGGCGTTCCTGGCCGGCTCTGCCGGTCAGCCCAACTACGCGGCCGCCAAGGGCGGGATCGTCGGTCTCACCACCTCCACCGCGCACGCCCTCGCCAAGTACGGCGTCACCACCAACGCCATCTGCCCGCGCGCCCGCACCCGGATGACCGCGGACGTCTTCGCCAACGTCGCCCCCTCCTCCGGGGTGGATCCGCTCGCCCCCGAGCATGTCGCGCCCCTCGTCGGCTACCTCGCCTCACCCGCCGCCGGGCGGATCAACGGCCAGCTGCTCGTGGTGCACGGCGGCATGGTGGCGGTCGTCGAACGGCCCCGCGTGGCCGCGCAGTTCGACAGCAAGCAGGAGACATTCAGCTACGAGGAACTGGACGCGCTGCTCACGCCGTACTACGAGGGCCGGCCGGAGGGTGAGACCTTCGCGGCGGTGGAGGTGCTGGGGCTGCGGCGCGGCTGAACCGCCCCGCCGGGCAAGGGAACGAGGAACGGCCCCCGTCCGCCGGCCGGCGGACGGCCGCTGTGATGTGCCGGGCGGCTGCTGACGTGACGTCAGGCGGCCGACTCCGCGTGCTCGTTCTCCTCCACCGGCTTGCGGTGACGGCCGCGCGGGGTCGTCTCCGTGTCGTGCGTGGCGACCGGGCCCCGGTGCCTGCCGCGCCCGGCAGGGATCTGACCGCTTTCGGTGGTGGGCGCCTCGTTGGTGATGGCGTCGTTCATCGGAAGGAATTCACCCCGTAAAAACATGATCTTCCTGCAGGCGGGTGAGTGTAACCGGCCCACCACGGCACGGATCCAGGCGGCCACGCCGACCGCCACTACTTCGTTACAACCCGTCCCAGAGGGGCCTGTTGCAGCGGAACGGGACGCGGCACCGAGGGCTCCGCCGGCGCGGCCGGCTCCGCTTCCGTGCGCTCCGCGGGCGGGTCCTGGGACGGTGTCGGGGAGGGTGTGCTCCGCTCCTCCGGTGCGGGTGCGGGAACCGAGGCGACGCCGCAGGGAGCGTCCGGCGTGGCGTACGGCAGCCGCAGCACCCCGTCCGCCGTCCACAGCCCGCTGCCCGTCAACCACCCCTGAGGCGCGGAGAGATGGTGCACCTGCCGCTCGCCCGGCCGCCACACCCCCACCCAGGAACCCAGCGGTCCGTCGATGCGCAGGGCCACCGCACAGCCCTCCGGGGTGAGCACCTGACCGGGCTGGATCGCGAACGGGGTGACCGTGCAGCCGGGCAGCCGCACGCACTGCGGGAACCGCACCGGCAGCGTGCTGCCCAGCACGCCCCAGCCCAGCCGGCCGCTGCCCGGCGACGGCGCGTCCGAGCGGATCAGCAGCAGCCCGCTGTCCGGGTCCGCCAGCAGCACCCGGTCGTCGCTCCCGGCGGCGATCTGCAGCAGCGGCGACACCTCACCGCCGCGCCCCAGGTCCACCACGACCGCCTTGGTCCGCCCGCCGGTCTCCCGGTCCAGCGCCAGCAGGCGCCCCGTACGGTCCAGCCACACCCCGCCCGAGCAGCGGCCCGGGATCTCGGCGAGCCGCTCGGGCCCGAAGGCGCCGCCCGCCACCCGCCACAGGACCGTCGAGCGGACGCCCACGGCGACGGCGTAGGCCCGCTCCCCGCACGGCGCGGGCGGCAGCAGCGACACCCGGGTGCCGGCCTCCGGGCACTCCACCGCTCCCAGCGGCAGCTCCCCGGTGCCGGGGCCGGCCGGATACAGCAGACAGAAGGTGTGCCGTCCGTCCACCAGCCGGTGGACCAGGACCCGGCCGTCGCTCAGCGGCTGCACCTCGGTGCCGGGCTCCTCCGGCTGGTTGCCGGCCAGCGGCACCGCGTACGGCTCGGGGCCGTCCAGCGTCCAGCGCTCGGGGAAGAGGTTGTCGCAGGAGCGGGCGAGGCGCGCGGCGTAGGCACCGTCCGCGGTGATGCTGCAGCCCGGCGGCGCGGCCCCGACGGCCCCGCCGGTCCCGGCCTCCCGGCCGGCCCCGACGTCCGTACCGGCCCCGGCTTCCCGCGCGGCTCCGGCAGCCCCGGCGTCCCCGGCGGCCCCATCGTCGTGTCCCGTCGAAGGCTCGATCGCACAAGCCGTCATCGTTCGGTCACCTCCGGCGACGAACGTAGTTTTCGCACGCACAGTCGGGGCATCCACCGCTGTCCGCTTCACACATAAGGGTGTTCCAGGAACGATTCGCCTGAGGAAACCGGGGCGCATGTGCTGTCCGGAAGCGTGCGCCGGCCGGCCCGCCCGTGCAGGTACTGCGGCGGGAAAGGGGCAGGTAGCCTTGCTCCCGTGCCCCGTCTGTCAGAAGTCATCACCGCGCTGGAGAACCTGTGGCCCGCCGAGCGGGCCGAGTCCTGGGACGCGGTCGGCACCGTCGTGGGCGATCCCGACCAGGAGGTCCGGCGGGTCCTGATCGCCGTCGACCCGGTCCAGGAGATCGCCGACGAGGCGGTGAAGCAGGACGCGGACCTGCTGATCACCCACCACCCGCTCTATCTGCGCGGCACCACGACCGTCGCAGCGTCCCACTTCAAGGGACGCGTCGTGCACACGCTGATCAAGAACGACATCGCGCTGCACGTCGCCCACACCAACGCCGACACCGCCGACCCGGGCGTCAGCGACGCCCTCGCCGGGGCGCTCGGCGTACGCGTGGTGCGGCCCCTGGTGCCCGACCCCACCGACCCGGCCGGCCGCCGGGGCCTGGGCCGGATCTGCGAACTCGACCACCCCCTGACCGTCCGCGAACTCGCCGCCCTCGCCGCCCGGCGGCTGCCCGCCACCGCGCAGGGCATCCGGGTGGCCGGCGACCCCGAGGCCGTCGTGCGCACCCTCGCGGTCAGCGGCGGCAGCGGCGACAGCCTCTTCGACCAGGTGCGCGCCGCCGGGGTCGACGCCTTCCTCACCGCCGACCTGCGCCACCACCCGGCCTCCGAGGCCGTCGCCCACAGTCCTCTCGCGCTGCTCGACGCGGCGCACTGGGCCACCGAGTGGCCCTGGTGCGAGCTGGCGGCCGCCCAGCTCGACGAGATCTCCGACCGCCGGGGATGGAACCTGAGGGTCCAGGTCTCCCGCACGGTCACCGACCCCTGGACCGCCCACGCGGCGTCCGTCCAGCCGTCGACCACCACGCCCGCGCCGGGGAGTCATGCCCCGGCTGATTCCGAAACATCTGGAGCCCCCAACTGAACGCCGCGCCCGCCGACCAGATCCGACTTCTCGACGTCCAGGACCTCGACGTCCGCCTGCAGCAGCTCGCCCACAAGCGGAAGTCGCTGCCCGAGCACGCCGAGCTCGAGACGCTGAACCGGGACCTCACCCAGCTGCGCGATCTGCTCGTGGCCGCGCAGACCGAGGAGAGCGACTGCGCCCGCGAACAGGCCAAGGCCGAACAGGACGTGGACCAGGTGCGCCGGCGCGCCGCCCGCGACCAGCAGCGCCTCGACTCCGGCGCCGTCTCCTCGCCCAAGGACCTGGAGAACCTCCAGCACGAGATCGCCTCCCTCGCCAAGCGGCAGGGCGACCTCGAGGACATCGTCCTGGAGGTGATGGAGCGCCGTGAGTCCGCCCAGCAGCGGGTCGCGGAACTCACCGAGCGCGTCGCCTCCGTCCAGTCGCGGATCGACGACGTCACCGCACGCCGGGACTCCGCGCTGGAGGAGATCGACGGCGAGGCCGCCTCGGTCACCAAGGAGCGCGAGGTCGTGGCCGCGTCCGTCCCCGCCGACCTGCTCAAGCTGTACGAGAAGCTGCGCGAGCAGCAGGGCGGCATCGGCGCGGCCAAGCTGCAGGCCCGCACCTGCCAGGGCTGCCGCCAGGAACTGGCCATCACCGAGCTGAACGAGATCCGCCAGGCCGCCCCGGACGCGGTGGTGCGCTGCGAGAACTGCCGCCGCATCCTGGTGCGCACGGCCGAGTCGGGGCTGTAGGAGCGCAGGGCCGGTGCGGGAGTTCATCGTCGAGGCGGACGGCGGGGCGCGGGGCAACCCCGGCCCGGCGGGCTACGGGGCGGTGGTCGTCGACGCGGCGACCGGGCAGACCCTGGTCGAGGTCGCCGAGTACCTGGGCGTCACCACCAACAACGTCGCCGAGTACCGGGGGCTGCTGGCCGGCCTGGAGGCCGCCCGGGAGCTGGATCCGGGGGCGGTCGTCCACGTCCGGATGGACTCCAAGCTGGTCATCGAGCAGATGGCGGGCCGGTGGAAGATCAAGCACCCCGACCTGAAGCCGCTGGCCACCCGCGCGGCGCGGGTCTTCCCGCCGGACCGGGTGAGCTGGGAGTGGATCCCCCGCGAGCAGAACAAGCAGGCGGACCGCCTGGCCAACGAGGCGATGGACGGGGCGGCACCGGGGACGGTGATCCATCGCAGGGTGCGTGAGGGTGCCGGCGGTGGTGCGGGCGCCGGGGCCGCTGCGGTGGACGCCGGCACGGCTGCCGGGGCTGCCGCGGTGGAGGCGGGTGCGGGTGCCGGGACCGGCCCGGCCGGCGAAGTCCGTGAGCCCGCCGCGAAGTCCACCGCCAAGGCCGGCGCCGATGCGCGTGCCGCGCAGGCCGTCGCCACACCCAGCACCGGTTGGGGCCCCGCCGACATGGGCGCACCCGCCACCTTCGTACTGCTGCGGCACGGCGAGACACCGCTCACGCCCCAGAAGCGCTTCTCGGGCAGCGGCGGCAGCGATCCCTCCCTCTCCGGCATCGGCCGGGAGCAGGCCGAGAGGGCCGCAGCGGCGCTGGCCCGCCGCGGCACCATCCAGGCGATCGTCAGCTCACCCCTCGCCCGTACCCGGGAGACCGCCGCCGTCGTCGCCGCCCGCCTCGGCCTCGACGTCACCGTCGAGGAGGGGCTGCGCGAGACCGACTTCGGCGCCTGGGAGGGCCTCACCTTCGCCGAGGTGCGCGAACGCTACCCCGACGACCTGAACGCCTGGCTCTCCTCGCCCGACGCCGAACCCACCGGCGGCGGCGAGAGCTTCGCGGCCACCGCGACCCGTATCGCCGCCACCCGGGACAAGCTGGTCGCGGCCTACGCGGGCCGCACCGTGCTGCTGGTCAGCCACGTCACACCGATCAAGACCTTCGTCCGCCTCGCCCTGGGCGCCCCGCCCGAGTCCCTGTTCCGCATGGAACTCTCGGCGGCCTCCCTCTCGGCGATCGCCTACTACGCCGACGGCAACGCCAGCGTGCGGCTGTTCAACGACACCTCACACCTGCGCTGAGCCCGACGCAGACACCTGAGCCGAGCCGACTGAAGTTGCCGCGGCGCGCGCGAGCCGCTCGATCCGCGCCCAGTCGCGTTCCGCCACCGCGTCCGCCGGCAGCATCCAGCTCCCGCCCACACAACCGACGTTGGGCAGCGCGAGGTAGTCCGGCGCCGAGTCCGGCCCGATGCCCCCGGTCGGGCAGAAGCGGGCCTGCGGCAGCGGCCCGGCCAGCGACTTCAGATACGCCGTGCCGCCCGCCGCCTGCGCCGGGAAGAACTTCATCTCCCGCACCCCGCGCTCCAGCAGCGCCACGACCTCCGAGGCTGTGGACACCCCGGGCAGGAACGGCACCCCCGACCCCCGCATCGCCTCCAGCAGCCGGTCCGTCCACCCCGGGCTCACCAGGAAGCGTGCCCCCGCGTCCACCGCCTCGCCCACCTGCTCCGGCGTGATCACCGTGCCCGCCCCGACCACCGCGTCCGGCACCTCACCGGCGATCGCCCGCAGCGCGGCCGGCGCGGCCGGCGTCCGCAGGGTCACCTCGATCGCCGGCAGCCCTCCGGCCACCAGCGCCCGCGCCAGGGGCACGGCGTCGGCGGCGTCCTCGATCACGACGACGGGCAGGACAGGGGCGAGATCCAGCACGGAAGCAGGCAGCGGCGAGCTCATGACCTCATCCTGCCCCCGCCGCTGCACAATCCGCAAAGGTCGTTGCATGGAACGCAACGGCAGCGGATGGGTGTCAGTGTACGTCGTCCACCAGCACGTCCAGCGTCCAGGGCTTCCCGCCCCGCCCCGGAGCCTCCGCCTCCACCACGAACCCGAGGTCCCGCAGCACCGTCACCAGCTCCTCCGGGCCCTTCGGCGCGGCACCGGACGTCAGCAGGCTCCGTACGATCCGCCCCTTGGTCGCCTTGTTGAAGTGGCTGACCACCTTCCGGGTCGGTGCATGCAGCACCCGTACCGTCGCCGTCCGCCCGGCCAGTTCGCCCTTCGGCTTCCACGCCGCCGCATAGGCGGACGACCGCAGATCCAGCACCAGACCGTCCCCGGCCGCCTCCGGCAGCACGGCCGCCATCGGCGCACGCCAGTGCGCGCCCAGCGCCCCGAGACCGGGGAGCTTGACGCCCATCGAGCAGCGGTAGGACGGGATCCGGTCCGTGATGCGGACGGCACCCCACAGCCCCGAGAACACCAGCAGCTGCCGCCCCGCCCGGCGCTTGGCCGCCGTGTCCAGCGAGGCCAGGTCCAGGGCGTCGTACAGCACCCCCGTGTAGATCTCCCCGGCGGGCCGGGTTCCGGCAGTGCGCAGCCCGGCGTTCTTCGCGACCTCGGCCCGCAGCCCCTCGCTCAGGCCGAGCACCTCCCGCGCCTTGTCCTCGTCACCGGAGCAGAGGTCCACCAGCTCGGTGAGCACGGCCTCCCGGGCCTCGTTCAGCCCCGGCAGCGACAGCGACTCCAGCTTCAGCGGGGCACCGCGGCCGGAAGCGGCCTTGCCCTCGGACGGCGGCAGCAGGACGAGCACACGTACTCCTTCGGATAGCGCTCCGGACAGGGTACGGCCCGCCGCTCAGGCGGCCGCGCTGTGAGCATCCCCAGCAGCCGCGCCCGCCGTTCCCGGATCGCCTCCTCCTGCCGGGCCAGATCCTCGTCCAGCCAGCCCCGACTCGGTCAGCCGCCGGATCCGCGCGAGCAGCACGGCATGCCGCAGCGTGTACTCCCGATATCCGTTGCTCCGCCGCTCCGGCTCCGGCAGCAGCCCCGGATGGTGGCAGTGCCGCACGGCCCGCGTGGTCACCCCGACCACGGCCGTGAGTTCTCCGATCCGCATGCCCTCACCAGAAACGTTGACGTTGCGGCAGGGTCAAGCGAGTGACGCACCGGCCCGCTGAAGCCCGACGGCGTGCCTCACGGTGTGCCACGATCGAGGGAACGGTTCCCGATGTCACGGACAGGTGATCAGCCGATGCCCCAGTCTGGCGAGCGACCGAAGGAGGGGCGTGACATGACGGCCATGGCTCACGAGCCGGTCTCCCAGGCGGACGTTCTGCTGGAGGGGTTTCTCGCCCTGGACACCCCGGAGGGCTTCCGGGCGGAGCTGATCGAGGGGGAGATCGTAGTGACACCGCCGCCGGACGGGGACCACGAGGACTACATCGAACTCATCATGAGCCAGGTGGTCAGGAAGTCCCGGACCGACATGCAGTTCTCCGGCAACAAGGGGCTGCGGTTGCAGAGGGGGGAAGGCTGCCCCAAGGATCACGTGATCCCGGACGGCACGTTTGCTCCCCGGAAGCTCCGGCTCTACCGGGGTGCCGACCCCTGGATGCCCTCTGACGGCGTCGCCATGGTGCTGGAGGTGACCTCCACCAAGCCGCGGGCCGACCGTGAGGCCAAGCGTCGCTGCTACGCCCGCAGTCGCATCCCCCTCTACCTCCTCGTCGACCGCGAAGCCTCCTCGGTCACGCTCTTCAGCGACCCGGAGAACGGCGACTACCGCCAGCTCTGCACCCGCCCCTTCGGCAAGCCCCTCCCGCTCCCGGACCCGTTCGGCTTCGAACTGGACACCGCCGACTTCCTCTGAGGGCGTGCGGAAGAAGTGAGCCCGGGTCGGCGTTGTACGTCCCGTACCATGGTCGGTACGGCAGACGAGCCGGGCGGACGGCCGCGTGGAGACCCCCTTGCGGGGGCTCCCCGAGGAACGTCCGGGCTCCACAGGGCAGGGTGGTGGCTAACAGCCACCCGGGGTGACCCGCGGGACAGTGCCACAGAAAACAGACCGCCGGGGACCTCGGTCCTCGGTAAGGGTGAAACGGTGGTGTAAGAGACCACCAGCGTCTGGGGTGACTCAGGCGGCTAGGTAAACCCCACCCGGAGCAAGGTCAAGAGGAAGCACCTCGGTGCTTCTGCGCGGACGCTCGAGGGCTGCCCGCCCGAGTCCGCGGGTAGACCGCACGAGGCCGGTGGCAACACCGGTCCTAGATGGATGGCCGTCGCCCCTGGGTCCGCGAGGACCCCGGGGAACAGAACCCGGCGTACAGCCCGGCTCGTCTGCCGCTACCTGCGGCTTTGCCTTGAGAAGGGCTTCTGACCTGCGTCGAAGGCCGTTCCGAACTTTCAGGGACTTGCCGCGTTTGGCCGCGAAAAGTCCCGCAGAAATCCCTCAGACAGCGCTGAAAGTCCCTGAAAGTCCCTGGGATGGAGACTGCTCACGTTCGGTTGACCGGCAGGAGCTGGCGAAGCCAGGGGGGGTCGGGCGCGATCAAGTTGATCGCGTTCGCCAGCCAGGCGCGTGCGCCGACCGCGAATTCGATCGCGTAGCCACCGGCGATCCACCATGGGAAGTCCGCTTTGGGGAAGACCTCGACCACATCCTCGGGACGTCGCCGCGTCCCCCCCACGAGCGCGGTGGCGTGTGTGGCGCCGGTCAGCCGACCCAGGTCCACTCCTGGCAGCCGTTGGTCTCGAAGTACTCGCCCTTGTTGACCGTCACGCGGCCCTGACCCTGGAGGTTCGCGTTGGCGATGATCGCGTCGAACTCCCCGGAGGCGTCCTTGGTGCGCGCCCAGTAGCAGTTCTCGATGACGCCGCTCTTGTCGGGTCCGGCGGTCTTGTAGGTACCGGGACGCATGTCCTCGCCGACGAGGTACTGGCCGTCACCGGCGACAGTGGTGGCCGGACCGGGCTTCTTCGTGGGCTTCGGCTTGACGGTGACCTTCTCGGTGACCGTGACGGCCGGCTCCGGCTCGCCTGCCTGGGCAGCCGCTGTCCTGGTGACCGTCACGGTCGGCGCGGGCGCGGCGGAGGTGTCCTTGCCGCCGGACTCTCCGTCGCCGCCTATGGCCGCGCCGATCACGAGGGCGACGAGCGCGGTCACCCCGTAGGTGAGCCAGGACTTGCGACGCGATGGCTTGCGTCCCGACGCCATGCCGGCCGGCGGGGCCGGGACCGGCGGTACGGCGCCCCAGCTCGCCGCGTTCCCGGAGCCGGAGGGCTGCGGAGTGCTGGGCGGTGTCGAGGGCGAGTTGCTCATTGCGGTGATCCTCCGGTCGGTGTCTGCGAACGTGCCGGACACACGCTGCCCGCCAACGTGGAGCACCTGCGATGAAATCCCTGATAACCCCTGTTATCGAGCGAGTTGTGGGCGCGCGACGGCAGGGGCTGTAGATTGCTGACGCACGCCCCGACTGAAAGGGGCGGAGCGCGACGTGCGCAGGCGAGAAAGCCTGCCTCGGCGGCCCAAGGAGGGGGGACACATCCGATGACGACGTACACGGTCTCGAATGGGTCCATCCTGCCCGAGACATCGGCGTGGCGGATCACCTACGCCGAGATCGCCGCCCTCGCCCAGGTCAAGCGCCCCGTTCCCACCACATGGGCCCGCCGCCACCCGGACTTCCCCGCTCCCGTGACGCACGAGGACGGACGACCGCTCTTCGACGCGCGGACCGTCGTGGACTGGCTGATCTCGACCGGCCGCGGCAACACCGATCCCCGCCGGCTCCGTTCCGAGCTGGCCCTGCACACCCTGGCCGCCTGGAGCACCCCTGCCCTGCCCGCACCGGTACTGATCGCGGCCTTGACCTCTCTTGTCTGCCTGCACCAGCAGCTCGACGCCCCCGTCTCCGACGGCCGCCCCTGGCAGACCGTCCTGGACCGGGCCGCCGACCTCGACCCGGACGACCGCTTCCTCCTCTCGGAACTGCGCGCCCTGCCCGACCCGGACCGCACCGGCCCGGCCCTCGCCGCACTCGCCGACGAACTGATCGACGCCGCCTACAACCCCGCCGAGGCCTTCGACTGGATTCTCCAGGCCCGCCACCGCCTCGGCTCCCGCGACCTCGCCGCCGACGAGCCCGCCCCAGCCGTCGTCCGCGCCCTCACCGCCCTCTCCGGTGTCGACACCCTCGACGAGGGCGCGGTGATCGCCGTCCCGCACGCCCGCACCGGCGACCTCCTGGCCGCCCTCCACGACCGTGCCGCCGAGGATTCCGCCCATTCCTACCTCGCCGCCGACCCCGACCCCGCTCGTGTGCGACTGGTCCGCCGGCGGATGCTGGTGCGCGGGGTGTACGAGTTCCGGCTCGACGTCGTCGAGGGCGAGGAACTGACCGCCGACGAGTGGGGCTACCCGACCCTCCTCGTCTGCGCCCTCCCGTACGAGGCCGCCGAGACCCGCGACGCGAAGGCCGTCCTGGAGCAGGTCGCCGCCCTCACCGACTACCTCGACACCGGCGCGTCCGCCGTCGTCCTCGGTCCGGCCGACGTTCTCACCGGCCCGCTCGCCCGGCACAGCGACGCCGACCGCCTGCGCCGCTCCTTCCTCAAGCCAGGGTTGCTCAAGGCGGCGATCAGCCTCCCCGACGGCGCCTACCCCTACCGCCCCGGCTACCGCACGGCGGTCTGGGTCCTCGCCCGCGTCCCCGAGGCCGAGCGCACCGGTCTCGTCCTCCTGGCCGACTACTCCGCCCAGCCGCTCACCGAGCCCGTTCTCGACAAGCTCGCCGAGGACATCGCCATCTGGCGCACCTCGGGCTGGAAACGCGACCGACGCCACGAGCCCCGCCACGCCGCGATTGTCCCCAGCGCTCACCTCGACGCACAGCCCGGCGCCGCGTTCACTCCGCAGCACCGCACCCCCGACTCCCGCCACATTCGGACGGTCGTCGAACGCCCGGAGGTCATCTCGGAACTGGAACGTCGCCTGATCGAGCTTCAGGAGCGTTCACATACGGCCGAACTGAGGCTGCCTGCCCAGGCGGAACTGCGCCCCGAGAACCAGCCGGTCCGGAGGACGACCGTCGCCTGCCTCCTGCGCACCCGCCGCCTGCGCCGCCGCCCCGGCCACCGCTTCGCGCCCGAACACCTCACCCCCGACGGCCACTACACGGTCCTCACCCCCGAGGAGATCCTGGGCACGGCCCGCATCGGCGGCCGGCGCATCGACCGGGGCGTCTTCCTCACGACCTACGGGCACGCCCAGTTCACCGAGCCCGGCGACCTCGTCGTCACCGCCCACCCGCACTTCGGGGTGTACGTCGACACAGAGGGCCTCTCGCTGGTCGCGGCCCCGGCCCGCATCCTGCGCGTCCACCCCGACGCCGACCCGCCCGTACGACCCCGGGTGCTGGCCGCGCTGCTGCGCGCCGCCGCCGCCGATCACGCCCGCACCAGCGGCGCCGTGCGCGCGTCCCGCCGCATCGAGGACCTGGTCATCCCGGACCTGAGCCGGGCCGAGGCCGACCTGTACGAGGCCGTACTCGCCGAGATCGAGAACCGGGCGGCACTGCTGCGCGAGCAGACCGCCGCGCTCGACGACCTGACCCGCGTGCTGGCGGCCGGCATGACCGACGGCACGCTCACCATCAAGCAACTTCCGCACACCGTCACTGACACCGACACCCACTGAAGGAGACGGCTCACCCGATGCCTCCACGCAAGAAGAAGTCCGCCGACCAGGCGGAGCTGTTCAGCGCCTCCACCCCGAAAGAGATCCAGGACATCCTCTGGAAGGCGGCCGACAAACTCCGTGGGTCGATCGATGCCGCGCAGTACAAGGAGTTCGTCCTCGGCCTGATCTTCCTGAAGTATGTCTCGGACGCCTTCGACGAGCGCCGCACACAGCTGGCCAAGGAACTCGCCGAGGATGGTATCTCCGAGGACCAGATCGGCGACTTCCTGGAGGACCGCGACGAATACACCGGCGCCCACGTCTTCTGGGTCCCCGAGACCGCTCGCTGGTCCTGGATCGCCGCGAACGCCAAGGCACAGGGTGTCGGCAAGCTCCTGGACGAGGCGATGGACGCCATCATGCGGGAGAACAAGTCCCTCTCCGGTGTCCTCCCCAAGATCTTCAACCAGGACCGCGTCGACCAGAAGCGCCTCGGCGAACTCGTCGACCTCATCAGCGATGCGCGTTTCGGCGGCAACGGGGACAGGCCGGCACAGGACCTGCTCGGCGAGGTGTACGAGTACTTCCTCGGAAACTTCGCTCGGGCCGAGGGCAAGCGGGGCGGCGAGTTCTACACGCCGAGCTCCGTCGTCCGGCTGATCGTGGAGATCCTGGAGCCGTACGAGGGGCGCGTGTACGACCCGGCGTGCGGCTCGGGCGGCATGTTCGTGCAGGCTGCGAAGTTCATCGAGGCGCACCGAGGACGCGGCCACAAGGCCGATATCTCCGTGTACGGCCAGGAGTTGAACGAGCGCACTTGGCGCCTCGCCAAGATGAACCTCGCCATCCACGGCATCGACAGCAACCTGGCCGCCCGCTGGGGCGACACCTTCGCCGACGACAAGCACCCCGACCTCAAGGCCGACTTCGTGATGGCCAACCCGCCCTTCAACATCAAGGACTGGGCGCGGGACGAGACCGACGCGAGGTGGAAGTACGGGGTTCCCCCGAAGAACAACGCCAACTATGCGTGGCTCCAGCACATGATCTCCAAGCTGGGGGAGAGGGGGACGGCCGGAATCGTTCTGGCGAACGGCTCAATGAGCTCCCAGTCCAGTGGGGAGGGGGAAATTAGGAAGGCGTTGATTGAGGCCGACTTGGTGGCGTGCATGGTGGCTTTGCCTCCACAGCTCTTCCGCACGGTGCAGATTCCTGCGTGCCTGTGGTTCCTGTCCAAGGACAAGTCGCCGCAGGGGGCGCGGCGGCTGGAGGATCGGAGGGGGGAGATCCTATTCATTGATGCCCGGGGGTTGGGCGAGATGGTCGATCGTACTGAGCGCATTCTTACGGATGCCGACATCCGGAAGATCGCGAACACCTATCACGCGTGGCGGGGTACGGCGTCAGCGCGTGCCGCTGGGTTGAGTTACGAGGACCAGCCGGGTTTCTGCTACTCGGCCGATCTGGAGACGGTGCGGGGGCAGGGGCATGTGCTGTTGCCGGGGCGGTACGTAGGCGCCGCGGAGGCGGAGGAGGAAGCCCCGGAGGCCGTGTCTAGGCGGATCAGCAAGCTGACGGCGGATCTGTTCGAACTGTTCGATAGGTCGGCGGAACTGGAGAAGGCAGTGCGTATTCAGTTGGAGGGCATCAGTGGCTAACTCTCTCTTCGCAGATGCACCCGCGGAGTGGCGACGCACCAACCTTGCGGCTGCGTGCTCCGATGGTGGTGGTATTCAGACCGGACCCTTTGGGAGCCAATTGCATGCTTCCGACTACGTCACTCATGGCATCCCGATTGTGATGCCGCAAGATATCGGCGAAAATGTGATTCGCGATGTAGAAATCGCGCGCATCACGGTCGAGGATGCTCAACGGCTCTCGAAGTATCGGCTCTGCAAGGGTGATATCGTTTACTCGCGACGCGGTGACGTCACGCGACGAGCTCTTGTTCGCGATGCGCAGGAAGGTTGGCTTTGCGGAACGGGGTGTCTGCGCGTGCGCCCTGGAGCCGGGGCCGACTCGCGCTTCGTGTCCTACTTTCTAGGACATCCGGAAGTGCGTGCATGGATCATCCGGCATGCGGTCGGTGCAACTATGCCGAACCTTAACACCCAGATTCTCGGGGCTGTTCCGGTCTTGCTACCGGAATTGGATGAGCAACGACGGGTAGCCGCAGTACTCGAGGCGCTGGATGACAAGATCGCTGTCAACGAGCGCATTGCTGCTACTTACGAGCAGTTGTTGCAGTGTCGCTTCATTGAGTTGGGACTCTCTGCTGAGCCGGATCCTGAAACGGCAGTACCGATTACTGATCTGGTGGCCTTCAACCCAAAGGTTTCCAAGCCCTCGACAGCCGAGCCTGTCTATGTTGACATGGCGGCATTGCAGACCAACCGTGCCAGTATTTCTTCGTGGACTCGAAGGCCGCCGAAGTCTGGCGCGCGGTTCATGAACGGTGACACCTTGCTTGCCCGCATCACGCCTTGCCTGGAGAACGGCAAGACAGGATATGTCGACTTCATGGACGAGGGTGAAATCGGCTTGGGTTCGACTGAGTTCATTGTGATGCGTTCGCTTCCAGGTGTGCCGAAGGAATTCAGCTATTTCCTGGCGCGAGACAAAAGGTTTCGTGAGCACGCTATCCGTAACATGGTTGGTACATCCGGTCGGCAGCGAATTAGCGCGGCAGATGTTGCCAACTACCAGGTGAACCGACCTGACCCGGATGCGCTGGCCTCCTTCGGGAAGCAGGCGTCTGCCATCTTTGCTCACATGGCATCACTCCAATCGGAATGCCGTACCCTCGCCGCCCTCCGAGACACCCTCCTACCCCAACTCATGTCCGGCCGACTCCGCGTCAAGGACGCCGAGAAGATTGTCGAGGACGCCACGTGACGACGCACCACGACGGGAACGACCCGGACGACAGCACTCACCGCCGCCCCACCGAAGCCGATTGGGAACTCCTCGCTCTCGAGGAGCTGGCCGAGTTGGCCTGGCGTCCGGCCCCCGGCAACGAGTTCGCGCCCGGCTCCGGGCACCGGAAGTCCTGGGACGACCTGATCCTCTACCCGGACCTCCGGGAGGCGATCGAGCGCCTGAACCCGGAGCTGCCCCCGGCTGCCGTTGACGAGGCCGTGACGATTGCCGCCACTCCCGGTTCCCAGGACACCTACGAGGAGAACCGGGCCGCCCACCGCCACCTCACCACCGGCATCCGCGCCGTCACGTACACCGACTCCCACGGCGCCGAGCACAACCCCACCATCCGCCTGGTCGACCTCGCCGACCCGGACGCGAACACCTACCGTGCCCTGAACCAGGTCACCGTCATCGACGGCGACAAGAACCGCCGTTTCGATGTCGTCCTGTACGTCAACGGCCTGCCCCTCGCCGTCATCGAGCTGAAGCGCGCCGGCGACGAGGACGCCACACTCCAGACGGCGCACGCCCAAGTGGCCCGGTACGTCCAGGAGTTCCCCACCGCCTTCCGGTACAACGCCGTCGTCCTGCTCTCCGACGGCATCACCGCGAAGTACGGCACCCCCTTCACCCCGTACGAGCACTTCGCCCCCTGGAACACGGACGAGTTCGGCGCCCGCGTTGATCCGCTGACTGCCGACGGCTTCTCGGAGTCAGGGCAGAACCTGGCGCTGCACGGCCTGTTCACCCACTCCCGCTTCCTCGAACTGATCCAGTCCTTCATCAACTTCGTCCCGTCGAAGCGGATGAAGCGGATCGCGAAGCCGCACCAGTACCACGCGGTGACCCGCGCCGCCGAAGCCGTACGCACCGCGTCCGCCAGCGACGGCAAGGCCGGCGTCGTCTGGCACACGCAGGGCTCCGGCAAGTCGGAGGAGATGGTCCTCACCACGACCAAGGTGATGAAGGACCCGGCTCTCCTGAACCCCACCGTCGTGGTCGTCACGGACCGTACGGACCTTGACGACCAGCTCTTCTCGACGTTCCAGGAGAGCGAGATCCTCCCGGAGGAGCCCAAGCAGGTCGCTACTCGCGCTGAACTCCGGGAGGGGCTCGCGGCGAAGAGGACGGGAGGGATTCTCTTCACCACGCTCCAGAAGTTCGGCAAGACGAAGGAGGAGCGGGAGGCGGGCACCGATCACCCGATGCTCTCCGACCGCCGGAACATCGTCGTGATCGTCGACGAGGCGCACCGCAGCCACTACGACGACCTCAACGGCCTTGCCCGGCACCTGCGTGACGCGCTCCCACGCGCCACGATGCTCGCCTTCACCGGTACGCCCATTTCGGAGGCGGACCGCAACACCCGCGAGGTGTTCGGCGACTACATCGACATCTACGACCTCAAGCGGGCCGCCGACGACGGCGCGACCGTGAAGGTCTACCACGAGAGCAGGGTCATCCAACTCGTCCTGGACCGTGACGTCGACCCGGCCACCATCGACGAGGAGGCCGATCGGATCACCGAAGGCCTCGACGACACCGAGCGTCGCAAAGTCGAGCAGGCCGTGGCGACCATGAACGCGATGTACGGCGCCCCCGCCCGGATACGGGACCTCGCGGCCGACCTGGTGGAGCACTGGGAGGCCCGTCGGGAGCGGATGAAGCCCTTCGTCGGCGTCTCCGAGAAGGGCGGTTCGCCCGGCAAGGCGATGGTGGTGTGCGCCACCCGCGAGATCTGCGTACGCGTCTACGACGCCCTGCGTGCACTGCGCCCCGAATGGCACAGCGACGAGGTCGACAAGGGCGCGATGAAGATCGTCTTCTCGTCGAACTCCCGCAAGGACTCGGAGGAACTGCTCGCTCACGCGCTCCGCGACAGCCAGCGCAAGACCGTTATCAACCGCGCCAAGGACCCCGACGACGAGCTGCAACTGCTCATCGTCAACAACATGCTGCTGACCGGCTTCGACGCCCCGCCGATCCACACCATGTACCTGGACCGGCCGCTCAAGGGCGCCAACCTGATGCAGGCCCTCGCCCGCGTCAACCGCCGTTTCCGGGGCAAGGAGGACGGCCTCCTCGTGGGCTACGCGCCCCTGACCGAGAACCTTCAGAAGGCCATCGCCGAGTACACCGAGAACGACCAGCGCGACCGCACCCTCGGCCAGGACGTCGAGCGCGCACTGGACGAGCTGCGCAACGAGTACGACATCCTGACCGGCATTCTGCGCGGCTTCGCCTGGGAACCTCTGCTCGACAGGCCCGGCCCGAAGGCCTTTGTGGACGCGGCCCTGAAGACCGCGAACTACCTTCGCGACCCCCGCACCCCCGGCAACAACCCCGATCAGCTCGACGACCCGCGCCGGACTCTGGGCCGCCGGTTCCGCGATCACGCCTACCGCCTGGAGCGATTCTGGGCGCTGGCCGGCAGCTCGAAGGAGGTCGCGAGCCGGTTCGCGGACAAGCCGGCCTGGAAGCGGCACATCCAGTTCTTCGCCGAGGTCCGGGCCTACATGGCCAAGCTGGATGCCATGGAGAGGGAGGCCCGCGGCCTTCCCGTGGCCCGAGACGTCGAGCTGTACTTGGCCCAGCTCACCTCGTCGGTGGTTGAGACGGGCGGTGTGACCGACCTGTTCGCGGAAGCCGGGCTGGAGACCGCCGACCTCACCCACCTTACGGATGCGGTCGTGACCCAGCTCCAGCAGAGCAAGACCCCGCACCTGACGGCCGAGGCACTGCGAAGGCTGATCGAGCGGAAGATGCGCGAGGTCACCCGGCACAACATCGTCCGGCAGACCACGTTCTCCGAGCGGCTCCAGGACCTGATGGCGCGTTACATGCGCCAGCAGTACACCAGTGCCGAACTCATCGCCAAGCTGGTCGAGATGGCCAGGGAGGTTGCCGCCGACGCCCGGCGAGGCGAGAAGTTCGACCCGCCCCTGGACTGGCGCGAGCTCGCCTTCTACGACGCCGTCGCCGACCACGGCACGGCCCGCTCACTCATGGGCGACGAGGTCCTGGCGGGCATCGCCCGCGACCTCGTCGCCGAGGTCCGCCGTCAGCTCAAGCCCGACTGGATCGCCCGCCCGCCCGTCCGCGCTCGCTTGCGCAGCACCATCAAGCGCCTGCTGGCCCGCAACAACTATCCGCCGGACCACCAGAAGGAGGCCATCGACCTGGTCATCCGCCAGATGGAGCACTTCGCCAACGAGTGGTCCCAGAAAGGCATTCCGGATGACTGACGTGGTCCAAGGCGAACACTTGGTGTTGTTTGGGAGCTGACTCGGCTCCCAGTAGATCTGTGAGATCTGTCGCGACCCCGCAACGAAGGCCCCTGCCGACCCGGACCAGGTCGGCAGGGGCCATCGCGCTGTACGAACGTCAGACGTGCTGCTCGGACGAGGCGTGCCGAACGAACCCCGCCCACGCCTCACGTGAGACCGTGAGCATGGGACCGGCGTCAGCCTTCGAGTCACGGATGTGCACAGCAGCCGTTCCGGCCGCGACTTCCACGCACTGACCGCCCTCGGCCCCGCTGTAGCTGCTTTTGATCCAGGTGAGGGCGGAGGCGGCGACCGAGGACACGGCGTTGTTCATAGCTCTCTCAGCAACCTTTCGATGAGCTCCAGCGACTCTCGTGGGGTGAGAGCCTGGGATCGGATGATTCCATAGCGGGCGGCGGCAATCACCGCGCGTTCCGGATCCGTCTCCAGGCTGGACGTGCCCTGAACTTCCGTATACACGTACTTCTTGCCGTCTTTGCGTGTGACCACGGTGAAGGGGCCATCTCCGCCAGCGCTTTCCGCGCAGTCGAGCGGCATCACCTGGATCTCGATGTTGCGGTTCTGGCCGATGAGGAGGAGTTGCTCCAACTGTTCCCGAAGCACGTCCCGTCCGCCGTAGCGGCGGAGCAGCACGGATTCGTCCATCACGAAGCTGAGCAGGGGTGCGGGGCGGCGGGCGAGGGTGTCCTGGCGCGCGAGTCGTGCGATCACTCGTTGCTCGATGGTCTCCGGAGCAAGTGGCGGACGCCGGTTGTCGAGGAGAGCCCGCATGTACGCCTCGGTCTGCAAGAGGCCATTCACGACGAGCGTGTCGTACATGAGCAGCTCGACGGCCTCCTTCTCCAAGGCCGCCATCCCCTGAAAGAACACCGGATACTGCGCCCGCTCCACCTGCTCCTTCCACAGGCACAGCAGCCCGCCCGCCCCCAGCACCTCGTCCGCCCGCTCGATCGTGCGGGGCGACGGAATCCTCCGCCCCTGCTCGAACGACGCGACCGTGGACGCCGAGTACCCGATCCGTCTCCCGAACTCCTCGCGCTCCAGCCCCTTCCGTACCCGCAGCGTCTTCATGGTCTGCCCGAACGCGACCACGACTCCGCGCCCGGCGTCCTCGGGTCCCCGCCCGGCCCCGCCGTCGTTGTCCCAGCCGTCCCCGAGACTTACGATCGTGCCCGCGCCGTCGTTCTCATGTTCCTCGGGGACCGCCTCGCCCTTCGCCGCCGCGCCCTCGCGCTCCGCCATGTTCATCAGCGCCTCCTTGCCTCAACGCCCGAGCACGGGACGCCGTAACGGCGCGCGGTGCGTACGCGCACGTACAGCACGAGTACAGCCGCCTCCTGTCGCAGCGTCACCAATAGTCACGCTACGCGACCGGCGGCATCGTGGTCGGCATGACGGCCAAACCCACAAACCGCACCGGCACCCCCCAACCCACCATCCCCTGCGCTCCCTTGAAGGCAGCGACAGCCCCGGCCGCGGACGACGCCGCCCCGGACCGCACCTTCGTGATGCGCTTCACCTCCACACCCCGCGGCGCCCGTCTCGCCCGCCGCCTCGCCGCCGTACGTCTGGACGCGTGGGGCATCCCCTACGGCACCGACCCGCACGACGCGATCGTGCTGATCGTCGCCGAGCTCACCGCGAACGCCGTACAGCACGGGCATGTCGCCGGCCGGGACTTCCGCCTCCGCCTCCATGCCGCACCCGAGCGCCGCACCGTGCGCGTCGAGGTCACCGACACCCGGGCGGAACGTCACCCGCGCCGTCCCCACGGCCCCCATGATCCGGCCGTCGACCCGTTTGGTGCCGCCGGCGAGGAGGAGACCGGCCGCGGCCTGGTCCTCGTATCGCACCTCGCGACCCGCTGGGACTGGCACCCGCGCCCGGACGGCCCGGGCAAGACCGTGTGGGCGGAGTACACGACTCCCTGATGGTCGGCACTATGCCAAGACACCTGATAACCGGGGCTATCAATCTGAAGCAGTCTCAACAACGCGTCCCGCTCCTACGGTTCCGTCTCGTCGACAGGCACCGACGGCCCCAGCCGCCTCCCTCGCCTGTCGGTGCTCGCCCCATCCACATCAGTGCGGGAACCACGGGAGACACCACATGGACGCGACGCACCACAGCAACGCCCTGCCGCTGCCCCAGCTCGTGGAGGCGCGACTGGCCCAGGACCCGAAGCTCTCCGAGGGGGTCAGGAAGCGCATTCGCGAGGCCCTCGGCGACTCCGAGGGGAGCCCGGCGGGGACCAACACCCCTGCCGGGCCCGTCTACCTGGGCAGGGTCACGGTCACCGGCTTCCGCGGTGTCGGTTCGCAGGCGAGGCTGAACCTGCGGCCCAAGCCCGGCGTCACCCTCGTCGTCGGACGCAACGGCTCCGGCAAGTCGAGCATCGCCGAGGCCATCGAGACCCTGTTCACCGGTACCAACGCCCACTGCGCCGGACACCACCCGAACCGCTCCGTCCGCTGGCGCAATCTGCACCAGGGCGAACAGACCGCCGTCGAGGCCAAGCTGACCATCGAGGGAGACCCGTCCCCGAGCACCCTCACCCGCACCTGGACCGGTGAGGCCTTCACCGACTCCCGGGCCGTGCTGAAGCGGCCGGGACACGGCACCGTCACCCTGGAGGAGGTCGGCTGGGAGCAGGCCACGCGGACGTACCGGCCGTTCCTGTCGTACGTCGACCTCGGCAACCTGATCAACGGCAAGCCGGCCGAGATGTACGACAACATTGCCGCGATCCTCGGCCTCGACTACCTCAACGCCGCCGCGCGACGGCTGACGGCCGCGAAGAAGGAACTCGACGCCGTCGTGAACGCCGAGAAGGAGAAGAGACCGCTTCTCCACGCGGCGCTGGAGAGCGTGGAGCACGACGAGCGGGCGCTCAGGGCACTCCTGGCGATGGAGGAGAAGAGCGGCCCCGACTACGCCGTACTCGACGCGCTCATCGCCGGTGTGCCGACGGCCGACGAGGGCAGACTGCGGGAGGCGCGGCTGGAGGCCGCCGCGGAGGGGCCGGACCTCGACCGGGTGGGCGCTGCCGTCGACGCGCTGCGGCGTGCCCTCGCCGACGTCGACGACCTGAAGGGGACCGCGGCCGCCGACGCCCACAGCAGGGCCCAGTTGCTCCAGGCCGCCCTGGCACACAGCGACCGCCACGCCGACGACACGGCATGCCCGGTCTGCGGCACGGACCAGGTCCTGGACCGGGAGTGGGCCTCGCGCGCCGAGGCGCAGATCGCCGCGCTCCTGCGGGAGGCCGAAGCGGTGCGCGCTGCCGAGGCCGCTCTGCGGACCGCACAGCAGACCCTGCACGACCTGATCCTCCCGCCGCGGGAGATCCCGGCAGTGCTCACCGCCCCGTGGCGGGCCTGGACCGACTGCCGACGGATCACCGACCCCGCCGAACTCGCCGAGCGCGCGTTCAAGACCGCACTGACCCTGTCGGACGCGTGCGACGTCGTGGCCAGGAAGGCGCGTGAGGAACTCGCGGCCAAGGACGGACGCTGGCGCACGGTCGTCGACCTGCTGGCCGAGTGGACGAAGCTGTCCCGGGAGGCCACCGCGGCCAGGCCCCGCAGGACGGAGATCAACGCCGCCCTCGCGTGGATCAAGAAGGTGACGACCGAGATCCGTGACTCCCGTGTCGACGCCTTCGCCGGCCACATGCAGCGGATCTGGGAGAAGCTCCGCCGCCAGAGCAGCGTCGACCTGAAGAACGTCAAGATGCACGGCAGCGAGAAGGCGGCCGTGCGCAAGCTGATCATGGACGTCACCGTCGACGACACGGAGGCCCCGGCCCTGAGCGTCATGAGCCAGGGCGAACTCCACTCGCTCGCCCTCTCCCTGTTCCTGCCCCGGGCCGCCACCGCCGACAGCCCCTTCGGCTTCGTCGTCATCGACGACCCCGTGCAGTCCATGGACCCGGCCAAGGTCGACGGCCTGGCCCAGGTGCTCGACGAACTCGGCCGCGACCGGCAGGTCGTCGTCTTCACCCATGACACCCGGCTCCCGCACGCCTTCCGCAGCCAGGGACTGCCCGTGACCGTGCTGAAGGTGGAGCGCGGCGAGAGGTCCAAGGTGCACGTCACTTCCGAGACCGACCCGGTGCAGGAGGCGATCGACGACGCCATGGCCCTCGCCAGGACCGACAACTGCCCCGACGCGGCACTGCGCAACGTGCTGCCGTCCCTGTGCCGTGAGGCCCTGGCCAAGGCGATCGTCGAGGCGGCCTGGATCCGCCGGAGCCGCACCGGGCTGCCCGCCGACCGTCTGCAGGCCGCCATCGACGCGACCGACCGGCTCATCCCGCTCGCCTCCTTCGCTCTCTTCGACGACGGTTGCGTCCACCCCGACGACGAGGTCAGGAGCCGTCTGCGCACTCTGTACGGACACGAGAGCACGACTCTGATCGGCCAGTGCCAGCGCGGCGCCCACCCCGATGGATTCCTCCCGGCCGACCCGGTCGCCTTCGTCAGGAAGGTCGAGAACCTCGCCCGCCGGATCCGCAAGCCCGAGGTGAACGCCTGATGCCTGCTGTGCCTGCCGCTCCCGCCCGCTTCACCGCACTCATCGCGACCGCTGACGCCCTACTCTCCGGGACCCTGGGCGGCCCGCTGACCCCGGCCGGCCGCGACCGCGGCGCGGCCTACGCGCTGCGGATCGCTCTCGAAGCGGTCGTCGACGCGGCCCTCACGGCCCGGGAAGCCGGACTCCGCAGGGTGAGCATGCGCGCGAAGATTCTCTGCCTGCGCCACTACGCGGGCGCCGACGTGGCCCACCGCGTCAGCGCCCTGTGGAACGCTCTCAGCGCCGGCTGCAAGTACCACCACCACGAACTCGGCCCGAGCCACGCCCAGGTACGCGCCTGGCGGAAGACCGTCGGGGCACTCGCCACGGAGCTCGCCGCGCCAGGCGCCTCAGCCGACGCACACACTGCGTCCGCCGACTGAGGTGGGAGGGAAGCGCGCGCGTGCCGGCGAGCACGGGATCGGGAGGGGCTTGAGCCGAACGGTGCTGGACCCGCCGCCAGGTAAGGGACCTCGTCACGAGGCCTGAGCGCCTGCGGCTTCGGGCGGGTCGGTCAGAACCCGCCCCGCCCGAGGTCCGTGACGAACCCGGCCCACGCACCCCGCGTGAACGCGAGCTGCGGACCGCCTCGCTCCTTGGAGTCCCGTACGCGGACAGCGGTCCCATTGGCGGCGACCTCGACGCACGCACCCTTTCGCCGCTGCCGTTCGGCCCATACCGTCTTGCCGCCGGGATGCCCGCAAGGGGGCGCGTGATATCAACTGCACTTCCGCCCATGGGGGTTGGGGATTGAACCGGCACCTCTGGCGTGCGCCCGCGCCAGGCAGTAGCATGCGTGAGAAAATAGAACATGTGAGCTATTTTCTGTTCGGGCCACGAGGGCCGCGCTGCCGGGTGATACTGAGGCGACGCGCCGAGACCGCGGAACCAGACGCCCTGCGTCCTTCGAACATGTGCGACGGAGTAGAAGGATGAAGACGACGATCACGGACAGGCAGCACCGTCTGCTCCTGCTCTGTGCCCTCAGGCACGAGGGCGAGACCCTTGACTGGAAATTGCTGGCCAGGGTCGCGCAGCGACCGGGAGGGCTCGACGAGCTGTACCGAGGACGGGTGCCTGAGAAGTCCAAGGCGGCCGCCAAGGCCGAGGCCCTGCTCGGTGCGACACTCGGCTCCCTCCAGGACGAGGAGGCGAGGGTGGCCGCCGAGGTGGAGGCCGCCGAGCGGGCCGGTGCCCGCCTGGTCACCGTCCTGGACGACAACTATCCGGCGAACTTGCGCCTGATCCCCGACCTGCCCCCCTGCCTCTGGGTCCGCGGGAACCTGGAGGACCGGGACGCCCGGTCCGTGGCCGTCATCGGGACGCGCGACGTGAGCGAGGACGGGCGCAGACGGGCGGCGCGGATGGCCCGGGGACTGACCGAGCACTCGGTCGTGGTGACCTCTGGCCTGGCCCGTGGCGTCGACACCGCGGCCCACACGGCGACCCTCGACGCGGGCGGCCGCACGGTGGCCGTGATCGGCACGGGGATCGCCGCGCCCATGTACCCGGCGGAGAACCGTGGCCTCGCCGAACGGATCGTCGCCGAGGGCGGCGCCCTCGTCTCCCAGTTCTGGCCCACGTCCGGCCCGGCCCGCTGGACCTTCCCCCGCCGCAACGTCACCATGAGCGGCTTCACCCAGGGAACGGTCGTCATCGAGGCCTCCCGCACCTCGGGCGCGAAGATGCAGGCGCGTATCGCGTCCGAGCACGGAAAGCGCGGGTTCCTGCTGCGCTCCCTGGTCGTGGCTCAGCCATGGGCGGCGAAGATGCTGGAGGAGGGGCGCGCGACCGTGGTCGACGAGCTGACCGACGTACTGGAGGGGCTGGCCGGAGCGGAACAGATGCGCAAGGCGGGTGAGCAGCGCCAGCAGCTCGCGCTGGCCATCCTGTGAGACACGTCGAGGGGCTCGAACCCCTTGGCTTCCCGCGCTGCGCCCGCTGCCCGTACTACCTGGGAGGCAGCGCCGCCATATGTGCCACGTGCGCGGCTCGTTCCCTGGAACCCGTCCCCGACGCCCACTGCCCAGTGTGCAGCCAGGCGCTCGGGGCAGCACGCCGGTGCTCCAACGCGTTATGCGCACTGCCTCCGGACGAACGCGGGTTCAGCTGGGTCGACGCCGTCGCGATGTTCTCAGGCGGCCTGGAGAACGCGGTGCGGCGCCTGAAGTACGACGGGGCATGGGGGTGGGCCACCATCTTCGGGCGCCTGGTCGTCGGGTGGATGGAGCGCAATCCGGACCGGATGGACGGCGTCGATCTGATCGTCGGCAATCCCACCTGGACGGGGCGCACTCCGATCCGGCACATCGAGGAGATCCTGAAGGCAGCCGCCGTCGAGGACGCGGCCTGGCCGCTGGCCTTTCCCGGCGTCCCCGGTCCTGGTCAAGCCCGTGGACACCGACCGCTCGGCCGGAAAGAACCGTGAGGCCAAACGCCTTGCGGCCGCCGCCCACGCCAAGGCCATCCGCATCGAGCGCCGGGTACAGGACCGCACCGTCCTCCTCTTCGACGACCTGTTCACCACCGGCCAGCAGATGCAGGCCGTCGCCCGCCTGTTACGCGAGGCGGGCGCGGCTGAGGTGAGAGGCCTCGTCCTCGCTCGCGCCCCTTGGCGAGGGATGGACCGCCAGGGGGAACTGCCCGAGCCATGACGATTCACCACGGGTGGGCCTGCACGGCGCCGCCTCGGTGATCGGTCCGGTCGCAGTGCCTCATGTCCGTAGCTCGGATGTGCGCTCGGGCCTGCTCGCCGCCCGTGCTCCGCCGTGTCCCGGCCCGCAGCCCGGTTCATTCGCCCGAAGCGTCCCTGGCCCCGCACCATGGAATTGACCGAATGGCGCACTCTTGCGGAGGCGAACCGCAATGAAGGCGACGATCTTTGTGGGACGTGTGGCAGGCATCCGGATCGGGGTGCACTGGAGTGTCCTGGTCATCTTCGGCCTGATCGCCGTCGGGCTGGCGGGCGGGCGGCTGCCCGACGCCCACCCGGGCCGGTCGGGCTGGCTGTACGCCGTGGCCGGGGCGGCCACCGCCGTGATCTTCCTGCTGTCGCTCCTGGCCCATGAGCTCAGCCATGCGATCGTCGCCCGCCGCAATGGCGTGGCCAGTGACGAGATCACGCTGTGGCTGCTGGGCGGAGTCGCCCGCCTGAAGAGCGAGGCGCCGAGCCCGGCGGCCGAGCTGCGCATCGCCGGGGTCGGCCCGCTGGTCAGCCTGGCGCTGGGTGTGGTGTTCGGGCTCCTGGCCGTCCTGTTCGGCCAGGCCTACGGAACGGGGCTGTGGGTCGAGGCGCTTGCCTGGCTCGCCGCGATCAACGTCCTGCTGGCGCTGTTCAACGCCCTCCCGGCCGCGCCGCTGGACGGCGGGCGGCTGCTGCGTGCCCTGGTGTGGTGGCGCACGGGCAGCCGGCTGCGGGCCACCGCGGTCGCCACCGGCGCGGGCCGCGTGCTCGGCTGGATGTTCGTCATCGCGGGCATCTTCCTGGTGTTCGCCGGTGCCGCGGTCGACGGGCTGTGGCTGATGCTGATCGGCTGGTTCATGACCGCCATGGCGAGTGCCGAGGGCGGTCAGGCCAGGATGCGGGAACTGCTCGGCACGGTCCCGGTGCGCAGGGCCATGACCCCGGATCCCGAGACCGTGCCGGCGGCCACCACCGTCCAGCAGTTCCTGAGCGACCCGGCCTGGGTCTACCGGCACTCGGCCTTCCCGGTCACCGACGCGGCCGGACAGCCCCTCGGGCTGATCAGCGTCCACCGGGCCGGCAAGGTCCCGGTGGACGAGCGCCACCGCACGTCGGTCGCGGATGTGCTGGTGCCTCTCGACGATCTCCCGACCGCGCGTCCCGAGGACCGGCTGGTCGACCTGCTGCCCGCCGTCGAGGCGAGCCCGGCCCGCCGCGCCCTGGTCCTGGCGGACGACCGGCTCGTGGGCATCGTCACCCAGTCCGACATCAACCGGGTCATCAGCTGGCTCACCACGGTCGCGTCCGCCGCCGGTGACCGGATCCGGCCGTAGGGCAGACCTGCCGTCCGCCCCCGCTGGTCCCGCGCGCGGCCGAATCCAGGGCGAATCTCACCATGTGAGAGGATCCTTCCCATTTCGGCGGGCGGCTGCGTAGCCTTGCGCCCATTACGAGGAGAAACGATGGGTGAACACATTCACGTCCGCATCTGGGACGTCACCGGCGTCGGCGACGACGGCGAACTGCTCGAAAGCGCTCACTGCCGCTGCGGCGCCACGTGGAACAGGTCTTACCGGCCGGACGACGGGTCCCCCGAGGACTGATCACGGCGGGCGTCGTCCGCGAGCAGGTCCCGTACCTCGGCGAGTCGAGCCCCGGCTCGGTCAGCCGCCTGATCTGTGGGTGGAGCAGGCGGCGTTCGCCCACCCCCGGTGGCCGATTTGCGCCCTTGTCGACATGTTGCCCCCACATCACCCTTTCAAGGTCACCAGTGACCGCAAGGGGGGAACGTGCTGTTCGGCAGTGCAGACAGGGCTCAACTCCACCAGATCACCAAGCGACTCACGGATCTCGCCACTGACCTCGCCGCCCTCAAACAGCAAGTCACCGATCAGCAGCACACCATCGACCAGATCCGGCGGGACACCACCGCCGCCATCACCACCGGTCTCGCAGAGATCCGAGCCGTCGCCCGCAGCGCACTCGACCGGACCGGCGAGATCGTCACCGGACCCGTCGCCAACATCGGCAACGAACTCGTCGGCATCCGTGGCGCCATCAACCAACTCGAAGGACAACTCCGCACCGCCCCGCCACCGGCAGCCGAGGTGTCGGAACAGGAACCCGCGCCGGTGGCACCGCCACCGCCACCGCCTCCTGTCGCCGACGTCCCGCCCGAGCCGACCCCCGACCCGGAACCGCAGCCGGGACAGGAGGACGAACAAGACCTGGAGGTGCTCCGCGCAGCTGCCGGTATCTCCGCCGCCACCCTCCACGCCCACCGCGACACGTGGGAGTTCCTTGTCAAGCATGCAGGTCAGGACCAGCACTTCCACCTGCCTGCCGAAGTCCAGGACGCCGCGGGGACGATCCTCGCCAAGGTCTCCGGACCCAGCCTCGTCGCCGCGCTGACCAGTCTCCACCGTGTCAGTCACACCGCCGACGACGCAGGCACCCGGGCCATCGCCGCCCATCTGCACGAGCGGCTCACCGAAACCGTCCAGGAGATCGTCACCCGCCCCCACCGGGGAGACGGAGCAGACCCCGTCCACATCGTCATCGACGACCGGGCCGCACCCGACGATCAAGACGGCAGAGAGCGGTGACAGCAAGAGGCAACCCCCGACCGCGCATTGCGGTCGGGGGACTTCGGCATGGGCCCAGAGGCGGAGCCCATCGGCTCGTCACGGTGTCCACGTCGTCCGTGGTCACAGCTCGGGTGCCAGCAGAGTGAGCCTCAGCAGCGTGGCGGCGGTGAACGCCGCCGGGATGGTGTACCACCATGTGCGCAGCCACTCCGCCTTGATGAAGACCCAGGTGAGCATCGTCGTGATGACGGACAGGGCCAGGGCCAGGCCCGAGGCGATGTCCGAGTGGGCGACGGTCTCGCTGTCCCAGGGGCCGGCCGGGTTGGCCATGTACTCGCCGTCAAGCTGAACAGCAGTCACGGCCTGCCGCTCACCCTGGCCGACCGCAAGGCCGCGGCGCTGCAGATGCTGGCCGACTTCCCCGAGTGGTCCAACCGGCGCCTGGCCGGGATCGTCGGGCTGTCGGACAAGACCGTCGCGGCGCTCCGCAGGAGGTCGGCTGCGGAACTTCCGCACCCGGCCACCGTCCGCGTCGGCCGGACGGAGTGGCCTATCCGCTGATGGCGGGGGAGGCGCGCAGGCGCGCGATGACGTACCTCGCCGAGCATCCGGACGTCCGGGAGCGGCTGACCGCCGAGCGGTACGACGTGGTCGGCATCGCCGTGCGGAACCTGGACAACCTCACCTTCATCGACCCGGTCTTCTTCGGCCCGATGACCGAGAAGATCGTCCAGTGCGTGCGCAAGTACACCGACGCCACGGTCGTCCTCGGCGGCTCCGGCTTCTCCGTGGAGCCGCTGTCGTTCTTCGAGTACGCCCAGCCGGACTACGGCATCGCCGGTGAGGGCGAGGCCGGCATCGTCCAGCTGATGGACTACCTGGAGCACGGCGGCGACCTGGAGTCGGTCCCGGGGCTGTGCTACCTCGACGAGCAGGGCAGGTTCTGCCAGAACCCGTCCAGCTCCGCCTTCGACCTGCGCGCCCTGGAGCCGGACCGGTCCGTCTACGACCCCCGGTACTTCGAGGAGGGCGTCTCCGCCGCCTCCGACCTCACCCGCGACCACCAGCCGGCCATCGAGACCCTGCAGACCAAGCGCGGCTGCAAGCTGTTCTGCTCCTACTGCATCATCCGCAAGACCGAGGGCAAGGGCGACCGGTTCAAGGAGCCGGCCGAGGTGGTCGGTGAGATCCAGCGGGCCATGGCCGAGAACCCGGCCGTGCAGGAGTTCGAGATCGTCGACGCCACCTTCAACTACCCGATGGAGTACGCCGCCGAGGTGTGCGAAGAGATGATCCGCGCCGGCCTCGATGTGCCGTGGTACTGCCAGCTCACCCCGAACGCCGTCACACCGGAGTTCGTGAAACTGCTGCACGCGGCCGGCTGCATCCGGGTCGACCTCGGCACCGACGCCCTCACCGACGAGGCCCTCGCCGACCTGATGAAGGGCTTCGACATGGCCCGCGTCCTCGAGGTCGACCGCCTGTTCACGGCCAGCCCCATCGAGCACACCCACTGCATCTTCCTCGGCGGGCCGGGGGAGACCCCGCAGGCGCTGCGGGAGTCGATCCGCTTCACCGAGAAGTACCTCAACCCCGCCCAGATCTACGCCAACCTCGGCATCCGCATCCTCAGCGGCACCAAGCTCCAGAAGCAGGCCGTCAAGGCCGGCATCCTCAAGGAGGACCAGGGCACCTTCGTCCCCGCCTTCTACGTGGAGCCCGCGATCCTCGCCGACCGCGACACCCTCGACCACGTCCGCAACGCCTACCTCAGCCACCGGAACTGGTACCTGTGGTGGGGCTGCGCGGCCAGAACCTGTACGACCGGAGCTCGACTCCGGAAATGTCGTCGGCCTCAAACTGGACCGCTATCTGCTCGACTACTCCACCGACGACTTCCGGTTCGCCGCGCACTATGTGGCCTGCGTCGGACACGAGGACGACCGTTTCGCCCTGGTGGAAACCAAGCCGCTCGGCCTGAAATGGGCGTCGGGTGAATCACTCGCCGCCGCGCGCGACCCCCGGGGCCCGATGAGTTCACGCAATCGCGCCTTCACTCTGGAACCCCTCAAGGGCGGCCTTCCCGATCTCGGGGAAGCCGCCCGCAAAGGCATCAGGGCGTCCGCGCAGAACATTCTGAGTCCGCCGGTCTCCAACTTCGGATTCAAGGGAATACACAAGGTCGCCGATCTGATGCCGCAGTGGCTCGACGACCTCGAATCCCCCGAAACCGGCCTGCCCGAGATTTCCACGATCATGGAGGACGCGGGGACCGGCGGAGGCCTGTTCCGCATGATGTGGGCGGAGTTCCTCGCGGAGACGGCCGAACTCACCGGCGTGGGCGAGTTCCAGGAGATCTCGGACGCCTATCGCGGGGTGTCGAAGAAGTGGACCGATGTGGCCGGCCTGGTGCGCGAGGCCGGAGCCACCTCCTCGCGGGAGTGCCTGCACAGCGCGTCGACGATGGTGCACGAGGCCGCGGAGGAGGAGCGGCATCTGATGCAGCGTCTGCTGGAGCTGACGGGCTGAGCGGCCGGCCCCGGCGCTCCCGCGCCGCGGGTCCGCACGGGCTTGCGCTCCCGCGCCGCGGGTCCGCACGGGCTTGCGCTCCCGCGCCGCGGGTCCGCACGGGCTTGCCTGGCCCGCGCCGTTCCTCAGCCCGTGCCCGTCCCGCCGAGCGAGCGGTCCGTCACCTTCTCCAGGTGCCGGGTGAACACCTCGCGGGCGTCGGGCGTGAGCGTGCGCAGGGCGATCAGGGCGGTGACGGCCACGTCGCACAGCTCCGATTGCACGTCCTCCCAGGTGTGGGTGGTGCCCTTGCGCGGGTTCTGCCCGGTGGCCCCCACCACCGCCTGGGCCACCTCGCCGACCTCCTCGGACAGCTTCAGGATGCGCAGCAGCAGGCCCTCCCGGCCGCCGACCGGGCGGTGGCTGTCGAGCCAGGTGTGCAGATCGTCGATGGAGTCCCAGAGGCCGGGCGTGTGATCGCTCATGGCGCACAGGGTGGCAGACAGCACCGACAACACCCGCCGGTGCCTGTCGCGGTCCTCGAGCGTCGCCAGGGCCTTTCGTTTGGATCAGCCCGCGGGAATCGCCGGCGCCTTGTCAGCACCGGTGAGCGGGGTCTGGTGCGTGCAGCTGCAAGGCGGAGGAGGGCGGCG
>NZ_BAAAGU010000063.1:0-33976 GCF_039524635.1 Streptomyces thermocarboxydovorans
GCCCACGGCCGCCCCGGCCGGCGGTGGCGTCCAGGGGCCAGGCGCCCCGGCCGCGCCCGGCGCGGGGAACGCCCCGGCCCCTGCGGGGCAGGCGGCGCCCACGCAGCCGGCCCCGGCGTCCGGCGGTCTCGACCCGCGCGGGCTCTGGCCGGACATCCTGGAGGCGGTCAAGAACCGCCGCCGCTTCACCTGGATCCTGCTCAGCCAGAACGCCCAGGTGAGCGGCTTCGACGGCACCACCCTCCAGCTCGGCTTCGTCAACGCGGGCGCCCGGGACAACTTCCTCAGCAGCGGCAGCGAGGACGTGCTGCGCCAGGCGCTGGCCGAGCAGTTCAACGTCCAGTGGAAGATCGAGGCGATCGTCGACCCGTCCGGCGGCGGGGGCGCCCCGTCCGGGGGCGGTTCCGGCGGCGGCCGTTACGGCGGTGGGGGCGGCGGCACCGGCTATGGGCCCGGCGGGGCGGGCGGCGCCTCCTACGGCGGCCCGGGCGGCGGCCCGGGCGCGGGCCCGGGTGGCGCAACCGGGGGCGGTCAGGGTCCCTCGTCGCCGCACACCTCCGGACCTGCGGCATCCGCCTCCGCGCCGAGCAGCCCGGCCGCCTCCGCCCCGGCGGCACCGCGTCCCGCCGCCCCGGAGGCGCCGGCCCCGGTCTCGCCCGAGGACGACATCCCGGAGGACGACGACCCCGATCTGGACGAGTCCGCCCTCTCCGGGCAGGAGCTGATCGTCCGGGAGCTGGGTGCAACGGTCGTCGAGGAGATCACGCACGAGTAGCGGCACCGGGATCGCCGGGCTCGGAGGAAAGATCACGGGGGTTCGGAGGAAAGCACAAACGCCCCTCCCTCCCCTCTTCGGAAGCCCGCACAAAGCGAAGCGTCCGGCTCCCGTTAGGCTGACCCCCGTGAAGGTCCTCGTCATCGGAACCGGTGCCCGCGAACACGCCCTGTGCCGCTCCCTGTCCCTCGACCCCGACGTCACCGCCCTGCACTGCGCCCCCGGTAACGCCGGCATCGCCGAGATCGCCGAACTGCACCAGGTCGACGCCCTGGACGGCGCCGCCGTCGCCGCGCTGGCCGGCCGGCTCGGTGCGGATCTCGTGGTGATCGGCCCGGAGGCGCCGCTCGTCGCCGGTGTCGCCGACGCCGTGCGCGAGGCGGGCATCCCCGTCTTCGGCCCGTCCAAGGAGGCCGCGCAGCTCGAGGGGTCCAAGGCCTTCGCCAAGGACGTGATGGCGGCGGCCGGTGTGCCCACGGCACGCTCCTACGTCTGCACCACGGCCGAGGAGGTGGCGTCCGCGCTCGACGCCTTCGGCGCCCCCTACGTCGTCAAGGACGACGGGCTCGCCGCGGGCAAGGGCGTGGTGGTCACCGACGACCTGGAGGCGGCCAAGGCGCACGCCGCCGCCTGCGACCGGGTGGTCATCGAGGAGTACCTCGACGGCCCGGAGGTCTCACTGTTCGCCGTGACCGACGGCGAGACGGTGGTGCCGCTGCAGCCCGCGCAGGACTTCAAGCGCGCCCTGGACGGCGACCAGGGTCCGAACACCGGCGGCATGGGGGCCTACTCCCCGCTGCCGTGGGCCGACCCGAAGCTGGTCGACGAGGTCAAGGAGACGGTGCTGCAGCCGACCGTCGACGAGCTGCGCCGGCGCGGGACGCCGTTCTCCGGCCTGCTCTACGCCGGTCTGGCGATCACCTCGCGCGGTGTGCGCGTGATCGAGTTCAACGCCCGCTTCGGCGACCCGGAGACCCAGGTCGTGCTGGCCCGGCTGAAGACCCCGCTCGCGGGGCTGCTGATGGCCGCCGCCACCGGCAACCTCGCCCACCTGGAGCCGCTGCGCTGGAGCGACGAGGCCGCGGTCACCGTCGTGGTCGCCTCGCACAACTACCCGGGCACCCCGCGCACCGGTGACCCGATCACCGGCCTCGACGAGATCGCCGCCCAGGACGCGCCGCACGCCTATGTGCTGCACGCGGGGACCCGCAAGGAGGGCGACGGCATCGTCAGCGCGGGCGGCAGGGTGCTGTCCGTGACGGCCACCGGGACGGATCTCACCGAGGCCCGCGAGCGCGCCTACCGGTCCGTCGCCCGCATCCGGCTGGAGGGCTCCCAGCACCGCACGGACATCGCCGCGAAGGCCGCCGAGGCCGCGGCGCAGGGCGCGTAAGCCGAGCACGGCGGAGGAAAAGACGGAGGAAAGGCGGAGGAAAGACGGAGGAAAGGCGCGCAAACCGGCACGCTCATCCGCACAACGTCCCAGGCCCCGGATCCGTCTCAGGATTCAGGGCCTGATCCTTGCTGTCCGTCATCCACCTTTCCCCAAAGCCATTCCATCGAGTGAGCGATGAGCTATCCGGCTGACGGGGGACGGGGCCCCAACTATGGTGCCGCGCAAGCGTTCCGGCACTTGGCCCACCGGCATTGCGATGTCAGTGGCGGGTGCCACAGTGGGGGAGTGAGCAAAGCCAGGACAGCGTCGGGACCGTCGGGAGGGGGTGAGGTCGGGTCATGAGCGGACACGGCATGGGTGTGGACGCGGGCGCACAGGCCGCGCGTTCCCGGGCGGTCGCCGTGCTGCGGGTGCGCAGCCGGGCACTGGCCGTCGCCCTGCTGCCCGCCGCGGCTGCCGTGATCCTGCTCGCCGGCGGCTCCACGGGGCATCTGCCCGGCACGGGCTGGGACGTGGCCCGCTCGGTCGTGACGCCGGTCGCCGTCCTGGTCCTGCTGGCCGCCGCCGGGGTCGCCCTGGTCGTCGCCCGGTCCCGGCCCGCCGTGAGCCCCACGGTCGCGATCACCGAGGAGGCCGCCCCGGACCTGTACCGGATGGTGCGCGACCTCGCCGACCGCCTGGACGTCCCTCCCCCCTCGGCCATAGCGCTCACCCCGGACTGCGACAGCTGGCTGGAGGACCGCACCCACCCGGCGCACGACCCGCCGCCCGAGGTGGAGCACGACGACATAGCCGGCGCGGGGGAGGACCCGCCGCACCGCTCGCCCACCGCGCCGGTGCTGGTCATCGGCTCGCCGTTCCTGTGGTGGATGCGGGTCGGCGAGCTGCGCGCCGTCCTCGCGCCGGTGGTGGCCGGTACGGGGCCCTCCGCGCACCCGGACATAGCCGCGGCCCGGCGCTTCGTCCGCGGTCTGGACGCGGCGGTGGCCGTGGCCTCGGCGCCCGGCCGGGGGCCGGCGTACCGGGCGGTGCTCGCCGGCGTCGGCTGGGTGGCCCGCCTGCTGCTGCGCAGCTGCCGGGTGCATGCCGCGGAGATGGAGCGCGGGGTCGCCTCGGCGGCGGCCGAGCGTGCACAGGCTGTGGACTACGGTCTGCGGATTGTCGCCCAGGAGCAGGTGGGGCTGGCCTACGCGGGCTGGGACCGGCTGCTGACCCGGGTGGCGCTGCCCGCCTGGCGGATGGGCCGCTGGCCCTCCCGGCTGAACGCGGGCGTGGTGGCGGCCCTCACGGAGCTGTCCCGCCGGGACCGGCTGGCCGAGGGCTTCGCCTCCCGGCTCGGCGAGCGCCCCGCCTGTGACCTGCTGGAGGAGCCCGGCATGGTGGACGAGGCGACCTCCCTGCTCGCCGCTCGCCTCTTCCACGGCGGCCCCGCCGACCCCGACCAGGACTGGTCGCCGGTCCACTGGGCCGACTACCCGGAGGAGGTCGTGGACCGCAAATGGCGCGCCGACGCGGCCCGCCTGCACCGCGTCCTGGACACGCTCGGCGTCCGCCCCGCCCCCGCCGACGACGCACCCGGCTCCACCGCCCCGACCCTCTCCCGCGTCCTCGACCACCTGACGACCCCGCCGGCCCAGGACCCGTCCCCCACACCCGCCGATGCGACCGGCGCCACGCCTGGGGCCCAGGACCCGGCCCCCGCCGCCCCGGCCCGCGCAGCACAGACCCCGGCCGCCCCGGCTCCCGCGCCCTCCACCTCCGCGACCCCGGCTCCCGCGCCCTCCACCTCCGCGACCCCGGCCCCCGCGACCTCCACCTCCACGGCCTCGGCCTCCGCGACCCCGGCCCCCGCGCGTCCCGGCCTGGCCGGCCACGACCCCACCGCACCCGCACCCGCACCGGCCCACACCGCCGACCCGGCTTCCCCGCCGCCGTCCCAGTCCCCGTCGGCACCCATGCCGTCCTCCTCGCTCCCGTCGGCCCCGCCCGCGGCCGCCGCGGACGACGACGAGGAGCTCGCCCCCACCACCCCCAGAAGCGCCGCCCTGGCGGCCCGCCTCAGCGCCGAGCTGGCCCGCGAGGAGGCCGCCGCCGGCACCGCCCGCGCCACCCGGGGCTCCTCCGCCGAGCCGGGCCCGGAGGCCGGAGCGCTCTGGGACGACCGGGCCCTGCCCCTCTTCCCGCTCCAGCCCCCGCGCACCCCGCGCGAGCTTCTGGCCGACCACATCACCGCGATGGTGTGCTGCGCGGCGATGGACACGGCGGGCGCGGTGCCCGGCCTGGACTGGCTGGACGGTCCGGTCCTCCTGGTCAGCGGCGAGCGGGCCCCCGACATGTCCCCGCAGGTCCTCACCCTGATCGAGAGCGGCGACCCCACCGCGCTGCGGCTGTGGCTGACCCGGCAGGGCATACGCCCGGAGAAGCCCGTCCGCCTCGTCTGAGCCGTCCCCTCCGGCCGGCCTCTCGGAGCCCACCCTTCCGCTTTCGGTCAATTCGCGACGAACGGTGACGGAGCACGTGCGTAATGTGATGTGCTGGGACCGTTCGTGCTCAGTGGCAAGGGCGCGCGACATACGACAAACACATAATGGCGGAGGGGAGTTGCCATGGGTTCACAGCGGATCCGCCGCTGGGAGTCCGGAGCGATGGCGCATGCCGTGACGGACCCTTTCGGGCAGGGTCCCCTCCCGTGGCTGCGCGGCAGCGAGACGTACTTCGACGAGACCGGCAAGCTCGTCCACTGGTACGTGGACCCCGACCCCGAGGCGCACGCCCCGCGCCCCGGCGCACCGAGGATTCCCGCCCCGCGCCGCTCGTCCGGCCCCCGCGCCGCCGACGACGTGCACTGCCAGATCAAGGGCTTCGCCTCCACCGGAGGCGTCGCGCCCGGCGAGGCGATCGACTTCCACATCACCGTCGACCCGCCCCAGGACTTCGACGTCGACATCTACCGCATCGGCCACTACGCCGGACACGGCGCCACCAAGATCACCTCCAGTCCCCGGCTCTCCGGCATCGTGCAGCCCCCGCCGCTCACCGCCGACCGCACGGTCTCCTGCCACCACTGGTGGCTGTCCTGGCGGCTGCCCGTCCCCTCGTACTGGAGCGTCGGCGCCTATGTGGCGGTCCTGACCACCGCCGACGGCTACCGCTCCCACGTCCCCTTCACCGTCCGCGACGACCGCCCGGCCGACCTGCTCCTGGTCCTGCCCGACATCACCTGGCAGGCGTACAACCTCTACCCGGAGGACGGCCGCACCGGCGCCAGCTTCTACCACGCCTGGGACGAGCAGGGCCGCCTCCTCGGCGAGGCCGACGCCGCCACCACCGTCTCCTTCGACCGGCCCTACGCGGGCGCGGGCCTGCCGCTGCACATCGGCCACGCCTACGACGTCATCCGCTGGGCCGAGCGCTACGGCTACGACCTCGCCTACGCCGACGCCCGCGATCTGCACGCCGGCCGGATCGACCCCGCCCGCTACCGGGGCATCCTCTTCCCCGGCCACGACGAGTACTGGTCGCAGTCCATGCGCAGCGCCGCGGAGCACGCCCGCGACCAGGGCACCTCCCTGGTCTTCCTGTCCGCCAACACCATGTACTGGCAGGTGGAGCTGGCCCCGGCCCCCACCGGAGCCCCCGACCGGCTGCTGACCTGCCGCAAACGCCGGGGGCCCGGCCGGCCGGCGCTGTGGCGGGAGAGCGACCGCGCGGATCAGCAGCTGCTGGGCATCCAGTACGCCGGCCACGTCCCCGAGCCTCACCCGCTGATCGTCCGCAACGCCGGGCACTGGCTGTGGGAGGCGACCGGGGCGCACGAGGGCGAGGAGATCGAGGGCCTGGTCGCGGGCGAGGCCGACCGCTACTTCCCGCGCACCCCGCTGCCCGAGCACGAGGAGCGGGTGCTGCTGGCGCACTCCCCGTACACCGACCGCCACGGCGCCCGCCGCCACCAGGAGACGTCCCTGTACCGGGCGCCCTCCGGGGCCTGGGTGTTCGCCTCGGGCACCTTCGCCTGGTCCCCGGCCCTGGACCGGCCCGGCCATGCCGACCCGCGCATCCAGCGCGCCACCGCCAACCTTCTCGACCGCATCTGCAAACGCGACTGAGCCCGGGCCGCAGGTCCCGATGTCCGGGGCGTTCCTCCCGTACGGGAGAATCGGGGCATTGGACAGAACCACGGGGAGGAACCGTGTCCGGATTCGTCGAGAAGCCCGAGCCGATCCAGGTGCCGGGTCTGGTGCATCTGCACACCGGCAAGGTGCGCGAGCTGTACCGGAACGAGGCGGGCGACCTCGTGATGGTCGCCAGCGACCGCATCTCCGCCTACGACTGGGTGCTGCCGACCGAGATCCCCGACAAGGGCCGGGTGCTCACCCAGCTGTCCCTGTGGTGGTTCGACCAGCTCGCCGACCTGGTCCCGAACCACGTCCTGAGCACCGAGCTGCCCGAGCACGCCCCCGCCGACTGGGCGGGCCGCACCCTGGTCTGCAAGTCGCTGGACATGGTCCCGGTGGAGTGCGTGGCCCGCGGCTACCTCACCGGCTCGGGCCTCGCCGAGTACAACGAGTCCCGCACGGTCTGCGGGCTCGCCCTGCCCGAGGGCCTGGTGGACGGCTCGGAGCTGCCCGCGCCGATCTTCACCCCGGCCACCAAGGCGGCCGTCGGCGAGCACGACGAGAACGTCTCCTACGAGGAGGTGGCCCGCCAGGTCGGCGCCGACACCGCGGCCCGGCTGCGCCAGGCGACGCTGGCCGCCTACTCCCGCGCCCGGGACATCGCCCGCGACCGGGGGATCATCCTCGCCGACACCAAGTTCGAGTTCGGCTTCGACGGCGACGAACTGGTCATCGCCGACGAGGTGCTCACCCCCGACTCCTCCCGCTTCTGGCCGGCCGAGCAGTGGGAACCGGGCCGCCCGCAGCCGTCCTTCGACAAGCAGTACGTCCGCGACTGGCTGACCTCGCCCGAGTCCGGCTGGGACCGCAACAGCGAGCAGCCCCCGCCGGCGCTGCCGGAGAAGATCGTGGAGGCGACGCGCGCCAAGTACATCGAGGCCTACGAGCGCCTCACCGGCGTCACCTGGAGCTGAGCCTCGCCGCCGCAGCAGGGCGGCACGACGAAGGCCCCGGTCGCGGTGACCGGGGCCTTCACTGTGAGCGGACGACGAGGCTCGAACTCGCGACCTCAACCTTGGCAAGGTTGCGCTCTACCAACTGAGCTACGTCCGCGTTGCGCCGTGGCGCGAGAGCAACTATACCCAACCTCGCTCGCGGGCGAGACGCACCGCCGCATGACGGTTCTCCGCCCCGAGCTTGGAGACGGCCGAGGAGAGATAGTTCCGCACGGTGCCCTGGCTGAGCGCGGCCCGCTCGGCGATCTCCGCCACGGGCGCACCGTCGGCGGCGAGTTCCAGCACCTCGGCCTCGCGCGCGGTGAGCGGCGAGTCACCCGCGGCGATCGCGTCCGCGGCCAACTCCGGATCCACATAACGGTTTCCGGCGTGCACCGTGCGGATGATCTCCGCCAGCCGCTGGGCGCTGACGGTCTTCGGCACGAAGCCGCGCGCACCCGCCGCGAGCGCCCGCTTGAGATGCCCGGGGCGGCCGTGACTGGTCACGATCATGACCTGGCAGGACGGCAGTTCGGCGCGCAGCGATGTGGCGACCTTCACACCGTCCGCGCCGGGCATCTGCAGATCCAGAACGGCCACATCGGGTTCATGGGCCCGCGCCATCGCCAGCGCCTCCGGCCCGGACGCCGCCTCGGCGACCACCACCAGGTCGTCCTCCAGCGACAGCAGCGCCGCCAGCGCCCCCCGGATCAGATGCTCGTCGTCGGCGAGCAGCACCCGCACCCGCTCACTCACACGACCACCGCCGTCAGCGGCACCTCTGCCACCACCCGGAACACCCCTCGCTCGGCTCCCGCTTCCAGCGTCCCCGCCACGGCGGCGAGCCAGCGAGGCCGACCGCACATCCAGCCGGTCCAGGTGCACCCCGGCGCCCTCGGCCCACACCAGCAGCCGGGTCGCCGCCCGCTGGAGCTGCCGGGTGTGCAGCCGTACCAGGCGGCCGTCGGTCTCGTGGCCGCAGACGCCCATCTCGCCGAGCGGCGGCAGGTCGCCGAGGTGGTAGCCCTCGGGCAGCTCGAAGGTGATGCGCGAGGGCTGGGCCGCGGTCACCTCGGCCGGGGTCCCGGCCGCCGCGATCCGCCCCTCGTGCAGGATCGCCAGCCGGTCGGCGAGGCCCTCCGCCTCCTCCAGGTAGTGCGTGGTGAGCAGGACGGTGGTGCCCGCCTCACGCAGGCCGCGCACCAGGTCCCAGGTGTCCCGGCGGCCCTCGGCGTCCAGGCCGGTCGTCGGCTCGTCCAGGAACAGCACCTCGGGGTCGCCGAGCAGGGCGAGCGCCAGGTCGAGGCGCCGCCGTTCGCCCCCGGACAGCTGTTTGACGCGTACGCCGCTCTTCCCCGTGAGTCCGACCCGGTCCAGCACCTCGGCCGGCGGGCGTGCGCCGCTCACGCACCCGGCCCACATCCGCGCGGTCTCCGCGACGGTCAGGTCGGACGGGAAGCCGCCCTCCTGGAGCATGACCCCGGTCCGCGGCCGGACGACGGCCCGCTCGGCGAACGGGTCGTGGCCGAGCACCCGCACCCGCCCCCCGGTGGGCGGGGCGAGCCCCTCCAGCAGCTCGACGGTGGAGGTCTTGCCCGCGCCGTTGGTGCCGAGCAGCGCGAAGATCTCGCCGCGGCCCACCGAGAAGGTGATGCCGCGCACCGCCTCGAACCCGCCCCCGTAGACACGCCGCAGGTCGGTGACCTCGATCACGTGCTCGTGTTCGTTCGCTCTCATGGCTTCAGCGTTCCGGCCGGCGGACCGCCGTGGCAGTGCGCGCTGTCATCACCGGACATGACAAATGTCAGGAGGCGAGCGCCGAGAGCCCGCAGTCGGTCAGAAGAGAGCAACTCCGGTACGGGGAACGCCGGAACACGAAAAGACCCCGGCCCAATGGACCGGGGTCTCATTCCCGAGCGGACGACGAGGCTCGAACTCGCGACCTCAACCTTGGCAAGGTTGCGCTCTACCAACTGAGCTACGTCCGCATTGCCTCCGACCAGCCTTCACCGGTCGGTGCGAGCACCAGCCTACCTGATCCACCACAGTGGTCGGTACGCGATGCAGAGCGGGTGACAGGAATTGCACACTGCGCCTTCCCCCTGGAAGGGGGATGTTCTACTACTGAACTACACCCGCCTGGCTGACCGGGCCGGGCCCTCGAGGCCTTGCCCGTCGGCGTGTCCCCGACTCTAGCTGATCAGCAGGGGTGCTGCGCAAGTCGGTTGCCCGCCAGGCCCGCTGAGGCCCCGTCGAACCGGCCGACCGGGGCCGCGCCGCCGGGGCCGCGCCGCCGGGGCCGCGCCATCGAGGGAGCCTCACCGCCCTGCGATCACGGCGCCGCGCTCATCACGGCGCCGCGCTCATCACGGCGCCGCGCTCATCACGGCGCCGCACTCACTGCGCCGCGGCGAACGCCTCGTAGACCCTCTTCGGGATCCGGCCGCGTGCGGGCACGTCCATGCGGTTGGCCTGCGCCCAGGCGCGCACCGCCGCCGGGTCGGGGGCGACCTGCGTCTGCCGGTAGGCCTTGCCGGAGCGCGAGCGCTTGCGGCCGGCCTGTACATACGGGGCCAGCGCGGACCGCAGCTTGTCCGCATTGGCTTCATTGAGGTCGATCTCGTACGACTTGCCGTCGAGTCCGAAGGCGATCGTCTCCGCCGCTTCCGAGCCGTCGATGTCGTCAAAGAGAGTGACCACGACCTTCTGCGCCACGAATATCGGTCCCTTCCGGAGCACGGCATACAGCTCAGCTGCGATGACGTGCCGACTTGTCGGTTATTGCCAATTCATTTCTACCGTGCGCGGCAATGGAATGTGAAGCCCGACTAAAACGCTCCGCGTGTCCGCGTGCAATGGGTATCACGAATCATTCGGCAATCTTTCCCTGATTTTTTCTCGGGTGACCCCTTCGGTGCCCGATCGTGATGACGCTCACGTAGTATCCTACAACTCTACTCGCGTAGAAATTTTGTACGGGTAGTCTGAAGGAACCTGCTCAGCACCACACACCGGGAGTGCCAGTGGCACGCGTCGTAGTCGACGTCATGCTCAAGCCGGAGATCCTCGACCCCCAGGGCCAGGCGGTGCAGCGCGCACTGCCGCGGCTCGGTTTCGAAGGGATCTCGGACGTCCGTCAGGGAAAGCGTTTCGAACTGGAAGTTGACGGGCCGGTCGACGAGGCCGCGCTCGCCCGCATCCATGATCTTGCGGAATCCTTCCTCGCCAACACCGTGATCGAGGACTTCACCGTGCGGGTGGAGTCCGAAGAGGCAGTCGCGGAGGCCGCGAAGTGACCGCTCGTATCGGCGTCGTCACTTTCCCGGGCAGCCTCGACGACCGGGACACGCAGCGCGCGATCCGACTGTCCGGCGCCGAACCCGTGGCGCTGTGGCACAAGGACAAGGACCTCAAGCAGGTCGACGCCGTGGTGCTGTGCGGCGGTTTCTCCTACGGCGACTATCTGCGCGCCGGGGCCATCGCCCGCTTCTCGCCGGTGATGGACACCGTCATCGAGCAGGCCAGGGCCGGCCTTCCCGTGCTCGGCATCTGCAACGGCTTCCAGATCCTCACCGAGGCCCACCTGCTGCCCGGGGCCATGCTCGGCAACGACCACCTGCACTTCATCTGCCGCGACCAGAAGCTGCGGGTGGAGAACGCGAGCACGGCCTGGACCAGCGACTACGAGCAGGGCCAGGAGATCCACATCCCGCTGAAGAACATGGACGGCCGCTATGTGGCCGACCGGTACACGCTGGACAAGCTGGAGGCCGAGGGCCGCGTCGCCTTCCGCTACCTGGACTTCAACCCCAACGGCTCGCTCAACGACATCGCCGGCATCACCAACGAGGCGGGCAATGTCGTCGGCCTGATGCCGCACCCCGAGCACGCCGTGGAGCCGCTGATCGGTACGGGCCGTACCGATGGGCTGCCGTTCTTCACCTCGATCCTCAAGAAGCTGGTCAACGCATGAGCCGGACTCCCTCCCGCCTCCCACCGCCGCCCTCAAACGAGGCCCTTCGGGCCGCCCCTCGTGTCTTGGACACGGTCGAGCACGCGGCCGCGACCCCCGACGTCGAGCTGCCCTGGGCCGAACTCGGCCTGAAGAAGGACGAGTACGAGCGGATCGTCGAGATCCTGGGCCGCCGCCCCACCGGCGCCGAGCTCGCCATGTACTCGGTGATGTGGTCCGAGCACTGCTCGTACAAGTCCTCCAAGGTCCACCTCCGCCAGTTCGGCGAGAAGGCCCCCGAGAACGACGCCCTGCTCGTCGGCATCGGCGAGAACGCCGGCGTCGTCGACGTCGGCCAGGGCTACGCGGTCACCTTCAAGGTCGAGTCGCACAACCACCCGTCCTACGTCGAGCCCTACCAGGGCGCGGCCACCGGCGTCGGCGGCATCGTCCGCGACATCATCGCCATGGGCGCCCGCCCGGTCGCCGTGGTCGACCCGCTGCGCTTCGGCGCCGCCGACCACCCCGACACCAAGCGCGTGCTGCCCGGCGTCGTCGCCGGCATCGGCGGCTACGGCAACTGCCTGGGCCTGCCCAACATCGGCGGCGAGGTCGTCTTCGACGCCTGCTACCAGGGCAACCCGCTGGTCAACGCCGGCTGCATCGGCGTGATGCGGCACGAGGACATCCACCTGGCCAAGGCGTCCGGCGCGGGCAACAAGGTCATCCTCTACGGCGCCCGCACCGGCGGCGACGGCATCGGCGGCGCCTCGATCCTGGCCTCGGAGACCTTCGACGACGCCAAACCCTCCAAGCGCCCGGCCGTGCAGGTCGGCGACCCCTTCCAGGAGAAGCTGCTCATCGAGTGCACCCTGGAGGCGTTCAAGGAGAAGCTGGTCGTCGGCATCCAGGACCTCGGCGCGGCCGGTCTGTCCTGCGCCACGTCCGAGCTGGCGTCCAACGGCTCCGGCGGCATGCGCGTCACGCTGGACGATGTGCCGCTGCGCGACTCCACGCTCTCGCCGGAGGAGATCCTCATGAGCGAGTCGCAGGAGCGCATGTGCGCGGTCGTGGAGCCCGACAAGGTCGACCGCTTCCTCGAGATCTGCGACAAGTGGGACGTGATCGCCACCGTCATCGGTGAGGTCACCGACGGCGACCGCCTGGAGATCTACTGGCACGGCGAGAAGATCGTCGACGTCGATCCGCGCACCGTCGCCCACGAGGGCCCCACCTACGAGCGCCCCTACGCCCGCCCGGCCTGGCAGGACGAGCTGCAGGCGGACGACGCCGGCAAGCTGCCCCGCCCGCAGTCGGGCGAGGAGCTGAAGGACCAGGTCCTGAAGCTGGTCGCCTCGCCGAACCAGGCGTCCAAGCGGTGGATCACCCAGCAGTACGACCACTTCGTGCAGGGCAACACCGTGCTGGCCATGCCGGAGGACTCCGGCATGATCCGCATCGACGAGGAGAGCGGCCTCGGCGTGGCGATCGCCACCGACGGCAACGGCCGCTACGCCAAGCTCGACCCGTACACCGGCGCCCAGCTGGCCCTCGCCGAGGCCTACCGCAATGTGGCCACCACCGGCGCCAAGCCGCTCGCGGTCTCCGACTGCCTGAACTTCGGCTCGCCCGAGGACCCGGCGGTGATGTGGCAGTTCGCCGAGGCCGTGCGCGGTCTCGCCGACGCCTGCCGGCAGCTCGGCACGCCGGTGACCGGCGGCAATGTCTCGCTCTACAACCAGACGGGCGAGGCCGCCATCCACCCGACCCCGGTCGTGGCCGTCCTCGGCGTCATCGACGACGTGGCCCGCCGCACCCCGGTCGCCTTCCAGGAGGAGGGCCAGCTGCTGTACCTCCTCGGCGACACCCGCGAGGAGTTCGGCGGCTCGGCCTGGTCCCAGGTCATCCACGACCACCTCGGCGGTCTGCCGCCGAAGGTCGACCTGGAGCGCGAGCGGCTGCTGGCCGAGATCCTGATCTCCGCCTCCCGCGACGGCATGATCGACTCCGCGCACGACCTGTCCGACGGCGGTCTGATCCAGGCGGTCGTGGAGTCCGCGCTGCTCGGCGACAAGGGTGCGCGGCTGGTCGTCCCGGACGGGCTGGACGCGTTCACCTTCCTGTTCTCCGAGTCGGCGGGGCGGGCGGTCGTCGCCGTGCCGCGCTCGGAGGAGCTGCGGTTCACCGACATGTGCCGCGCGCGGAACCTGCCCGCCACCCGCATCGGCGTCGTCGACGGCGACACGGTCGAGGTGCAGGGCGAGTTCACGCTCACCCTCCAGGAGCTGCGCAAGGTTCACGAGGAGACGATCCCGGCGCTGCTGGCGTAGCCGTCCCACTCGTACGGCCTTCGTACGCACCGCTCGAAGCCCCGTCCCGGTCCGCCGGGACGGGGCTTCGGCGTTCCCGGGCCCGGATCCGAGCGGCGACGTCGCTTGCACGTAATTACGTAGTTCCGTAATCTCGTGCCCGTGGAACTCGAAGAACGCGTCGCCGATCTCGAACGCCGTCTCGCGGCACTGGAGGACGCCGAACGCCGCGCACCGCGCCTCGGCGAGGGGGACTTCTGGGCCCTGGAGGGACTGAAGGCCCAGCTCGCGGAGCTGCGGGCGGACGACGGGGGCGTGCTGTTCACCGGCGCGGTCCGGCTGCCGACCGGGGAGCGCTACGAGTGGCAGCACGGTGCGCTCACCGAGGGCCTGCTGGACGACGACTGGCCGGCCGCCGCGGACGCGCTGGCCGCGCTCGGTCACCCGGTCCGGCTGCGGCTGCTGAGGGAGATCCTCGGCGGCCGTCGCACCGCGGCCGAACTGGCGGAACTGGAAGGGGTCGGCACGACCGGCCAGATCTACCACCACCTGCGCCAGCTCACCGCCGCCGGCTGGCTGCACACCACCGGCCGGGGCCGCCACGAGGTGCCCGGGACCCGGGTCGTGCCGCTGCTGGTGGCGCTCTCCGCGGCGCGCAACTGACCGCACGGACCAGGCGCGGAGCCGATGGGCCCGAGGCAAGGCGCGGAACTGACGGCACCGACACACAGGGGTGAGCCATGACCATGACCGCACGCAAGCTTGTCAAGACCGCCTACCGCGCCCTGCTGATCGCCTTCTTCGGCCTGGTGATCGCCCATGCCGCGCTGGACCTCGGCCACCCGGTGTGGTGGGACTTCACCCCGCTCGTCCTCGCCTATGCGCTGCTCATAGCGGCGGGCCGCTGGGGCGGAGCCCCCGACAGCCCCCGCAACGCCCGTGAGCCCGTCGAGGTGGAGCCCCCGGTCACCGGCCGCTGGATCGCGATGAACAGCCCGGCCGACCGCACCCCGAGCCACCACACCCACGCCTACGGCCAGACCTTCGCCATCGACGTCGTCGCCGAGCCCGAGCCCGGCTCCCGCCCGGCGTTCCGCGCGCTGTGGCCCATGGCCCGCCGCAACGGCGACTTCCCCGCCTTCGGCGCCCCGCTGCACGCCGTGGCCGACGCCACCGTCGTACGCGCCACCGACCGGGCCCGCGACCACCTCAGCCGCAACTCGCTGCCCGCGCTGGCCTACCTGATGATCCTCGAGGCCAACGTCCGGGACCTGCTCGGAGCCGGGAAGATCCTCGGCAATCACCTCATCCTCGACCTCGGCGACGGCACCTACGCGCTCTACGCCCACCTCCGGCGCAGCTCCCTCACCGTCCGCGAGGGCGACCGGGTGCGCGCCGGACAGGTCCTCGCCCGGGTCGGCAACTCCGGCAACTCCACCGAGCCCCACCTGCACTTCCAGCTGATGGACCACCCCGACCCGGACATCGCGCGCGGCATCCCCTTCACCTGGCGCGGCATCGGCGTCCCCCGCAACAACGAGGTCTTCGAGGTACCCGCACCGAAGGCCGGCACCCCGGCATAGGCTGCCGCCATGCCACCGGCCAAGAAGCGCACCCGCTCCTACGACTACGCCAAGATCCGCGCCGCCGTCCTGGCCCAGTTCGGGAACGTCCGCCGTGCCGTGCAGGGACTGGACGAGGCTCAGCTCGCCCTGCCCACCCGGCTCGGCGACTGGACGGTCCGGGAGCTGGCCGTGCATCTGGCGATGGGCGTGGACACGGTCCGCCGAGGCCTGGAGCGCGAGGAACCCGCCAGGGCCGAGCTGACCCTGCTGGACTGGCCGTCCGTCACCGCCCGCGGCTCCCATCTCATCGCCGAGGGCGCCCGGGACCTGGCCGCCGCCCAGCGCGACCTCGATGCCCTCTACGCGGAGACCGAGGAGCGCCTGGTGAAGGCGCTGGACCAGGCGCCCGGCGACCGGCTGATCGCCGTCCGCACCGGCGCCATGACCCTCACCGACTTCCTGGTGACCCGCACCGTGGAGCTGGTCGTGCACACCGACGACCTCAATGCCGCCGTGCCCGGCCTGGACGTCCCGCTGGAGCGGCAGGCGCTCGCCGCCTGCACCCGGCTGCTGGCCGACGCGCTCACCGCGCGGGTGCCCGGCGGGGCCACCGAGGTGCGGATCCCGCCGTTCGCGGTGGTGCAGTGCATCGAGGGGCCCCGGCACACCCGCGGCACCCCGCCGAACGTGGTGGAGACCGACCCGCTGACCTGGATCCGGCTGGCCACCGGTCGCACCGCCTGGGCGGACGCGGTGTCCGAGGCGCGGGTCAGCGCCGGCGGCGAGCGGGCGGACCTCGGCCCGTACCTGCCGCTGATGGGCTGACCGGACCCGATCGGCGGGACCCGATCGGCGGGACCCGATCGGCGGGACCGGATCGGCCGGACCGGATCGGCCGGACCCGATCGGCCAGGACCGGTCGGCGGGGGTGGAGCGGGGGTGGAACCAGCCGCTCCGTCCCTCCGTCGAATCAGCATGTACCGGCAGAAGCGGCACCCTCAGCGCACGATCCTCACGGCGGCCCTCGCCGCGCTCGTCCCGCTGGCGGTGGCCTGCGGCAGCGAGAAGGGCGGGCAGGCCGATGGCGGCAGCAGCTCGGCCGAGCCCGCGGCGGCGGTCACCGGCGTCCGCTGGAGCATCGACAGCGTCACCGTCGACGGCACCACCCACCGCGCGCCCTCCGACGCGCATGTGACCATCGAGGCGGGCGGACGCTCCGAGGGCAGCTACGGCTGCAACACCTTCAGCGCCCGCACCGAGGCCGAGGGCGACCGCATCCGGCTCAGCGACCCGACGGCGACCGAGCGGGCCTGCGAGGGCAAGCCGATGGCCTTCGAGAACACCCTCGCCCGCACCCTCACCGACGGCGGGGAACTCAGGACCGAGGTGAACGACGGCCGGCTGACCCTCACCACCTCCGACGGGGCCACGATCCGCCTGACCAGGAGCGAGGACGCCCCGCTGGAGGGCACCAGGTGGACCGTCACCACCCCGGCGGCCGGCAGCCGCGCCCACCTCACCCTCGACCCCAGGAAGGACACCGTCTCCGGCAGCCTCGGCTGCAACGAGGTGAACGCCAAGGCCACGGTGCGCGACGGCCATATCACCCTCGGCGTGCCGGCCGTGACCCGAATGATGTGCGAAGACTCACTCATGGACGGTGAACGCACGCTGATGAAGCTGTTCGACAGCACGGTCGAGTACCGGATTGATCATCGAACGCTGACCCTGACCAGCGAAAACGGCACCAGCGTCCGGGCCGTCGCCGAGCGGTGATCCACTGAGGGGGCCGAATCTCCATTTCGGAGCAGTGCCCGGCCTCGCCTACACTCAAAGGCGTGCCACGTGGTGACGGACGACTCAACCACGACCTGCTCCCCGGCGAGAAGGGCCCCCAGGACGCGTGTGGCGTCTTCGGAGTCTGGGCTCCGGGCGAAGAGGTCGCCAAGCTCACGTACTTCGGGCTCTACGCCCTCCAGCATCGGGGTCAGGAATCCGCGGGTATCGCGGTCAGCAACGGCTCCCAAATCCTCGTCTTCAAGGACATGGGCCTGGTCTCCCAGGTCTTCGACGAGACCTCGCTCGGTTCCCTCCAGGGTCACATCGCGGTCGGACACGCCCGCTACTCGACCACCGGTGCCTCCGTGTGGGAGAACGCCCAGCCGACGTTCCGTGCCACCGCGCACGGCTCCATCGCGCTCGGCCACAACGGCAACCTGGTCAACACGGCCGAGCTCGCCGAGCTGGTCGCCGAGCTGCCCCAGGACAACGGCCGCGCCCCCAAGGTGGCGGCCACCAACGACACCGACCTGATCACCGCCCTGCTGGCCGGCCAGCGCGCCGCCGACGGCGAGCCGGTGACCGTGGAGCAGGCCGCGCATGTGGTCCTCCCGCAGGTCAAGGGCGCCTTCAGCCTCGTCTTCATGGACGAGAACACCCTGTACGCGGCCCGCGACCCGCAGGGCATCCGCCCGCTGGTGCTCGGCCGTCTCGAGCGCGGCTGGGTGGTCGCCTCCGAGTCCGCCGCCCTCGACATCGTCGGCGCCGCCTATGTCCGCGAGATCGAGCCGGGCGAGTTCGTCGCCATCGACCAGAACGGTCTGCGCACCTCCCGATTCGCGGAAGCGAAGCCCAAGGGGTGCGTCTTCGAGTACGTGTACCTGGCCCGCCCGGACACCGACATCGCCGGCCGGAACGTGTACCTCTCGCGCGTCGAGATGGGCCGCCGGCTCGCCAAGGAGTCCCCGGTCGAAGCCGACCTGGTGATACCCACCCCGGAGTCCGGCACCCCGGCCGCCATCGGCTACGCGGAGGCCTCCGGCATCCCGTTCGGCGCCGGTCTGGTGAAGAACGCCTACGTCGGCCGGACCTTCATCCAGCCCTCGCAGACCATCCGCCAGCTCGGCATCCGCCTGAAGCTGAACCCGCTCAAGGAAGTCATCAAGGGCAAGCGCCTGGTCGTCGTCGACGACTCGATCGTGCGCGGCAACACCCAGCGCGCCCTGGTCCGCATGCTCCGCGAGGCGGGCGCCGCCGAGGTCCACATCCGGATCTCCTCGCCGCCCGTGAAGTGGCCCTGCTTCTTCGGCATCGACTTCGCCACCCGTGCGGAGCTCATCGCCAACGGCATGACCATCGAGGAGATCGGCACCTCGCTCGGCGCCGACTCCCTGGCGTACATCTCCCTCGACGGCATGATCGAGGCGACCACCATCGCCAAGCCCAACCTGTGCCGCGCCTGCTTCGACGGCGAGTACCCGATGGACCTGCCCGACCCCGAGCTGCTCGGCAAGCAGCTGCTGGAGACGGAGCTGGCCGCCGGCCCGGCCGCCACCGCCGCGGTCGACGCGATCCGCCGCCCGTAAGCCCGTACGTCCCACCCAAGCGAAAGATCCCAGGCAATGTCTGAGACATCCACCGGTGCCTCCGGTGCGTCCTACGCGGCTGCAGGCGTCGACATCGAGGCGGGCGACCGTGCCGTCGAGCTGATGAAGGAGTGGGTGAGGAAGACCCGCCGCCCCGAGGTCCTCGGCGGCCTCGGCGGCTTCGCCGGCCTCTTCGACGCCTCCGCCCTCAAGCGCTACGAGCGGCCCCTGCTGGCCTCCGCCACGGACGGCGTGGGCACCAAGGTCGACATCGCCCGGCAGCTCGGCGTCTACGACACCATCGGCCACGACCTGGTCGCCATGGTCATGGACGACATCGTGGTGTGCGGGGCCGAGCCGCTGTTCATGACCGACTACATCTGCGTCGGCAAGGTCCACCCCGAGCGGGTCGCCGCCATCGTCAAGGGCATCGCCGAGGGCTGTGTGCTGGCCGGCTGCGCCCTGGTCGGCGGTGAGACGGCCGAGCACCCCGGCCTGCTGGGTCCGGACGACTTCGACGTCGCCGGCGCCGGTACGGGCGTCGTGGAGGCCGACCGGGTGCTCGGCGCGGAACGCATCCGTACGGGTGACGCGGTGATCGCCATGGCGTCGTCCGGGCTTCACTCCAACGGGTACTCCCTGGTCCGGCATGTGCTGCTGAACCAGGCCGGACTCGCCCTGGACGCGCGGATCGAGGAGTTCGGCCGCACCCTCGGCGAGGAGCTGCTGGAGCCGACCAAGATCTACTCGCTGGACTGCCTGGCGCTGATGCGCACCACTGAGGTGCACGCCTTCAGCCACATCACCGGCGCCGGGCTCGCGGCCAACCTGGCCCGGGTCATCCCCGACGACCTGCACGCGGTCGTCGACCGGTCCACCTGGACCCCGGCCCCGGTCTTCGACCTGGTCGGCCGGACGGGCTCGGTGGAGCGGCTGGAGCTGGAGAAGACCCTGAACATGGGCGTCGGCATGATCGCGATCGTGCCCCAGGAGTCGGTCGACGTGGCGCTGACCACCTTGGCCGACCGCGGCGTGGACGCCTGGGTGGCCGGCGAGATCACCGACCGCGGCGACCACGACACGGGCGCGGCGCTGGTGGGCGACTACGCGAACTGATCACGGGGGCTGCCTGCTCCCGGGCCGGTGGCCTGGGCAGCGGGCAGCACGAAACCCGGTCGGTGACCTCAGGTCCCGACCGGGCCGATGCTCAGTGCAAGGTCAAGCGCCGCGACGCTGCTGCGAGGACTGGTCGTCCTCGTCCTCCTCGTCGTCCTCGTAGAGGTCGGCGTACTTGGCGTACAGGTCGTCGTCGTGCTCATCGTCCGCGAAATGGTCGCCGTTCGGCGACTGGTTCGACGTCGATGCGCCCAGCTCCTCGGCCAGGCGTGCGAGGTCTGTCCCACCGCTGTTGTACTTCAGCTGGCGGGCGACCTTCGTCTGCTTGGCCTTGGCCCGGCCGCGCCCCATGGCTCGACCCCCTCAACGACGGGGCTCGACGGCCCCAGAGTCTGACACGCGTTCATGGTCCGGAACGGACTCTCCTTGGAGAGGCCGGTCCGTAGGGCTTCCACGGTACCTGAGCCCGCGCCCATACGGTACGTCGCCCGCACGACGTGCCCGCGCCCAGGACCTTCGAGGCGCCCCGTCCTCGCTGGTCAATCGCGATTTTAACCACTTATCGGCCGACGACCCGCCGGGAGAAGTGAGAGTTCTCTCTAACTGCCCACCGGCGGGTACCGGTCAAACGTGCGACAGGCGCTCGCGCGAACGGCCGATGCGGGGCGGTGCGAGGCGGGGCGTCCGCTCAGCGCGCCGCGCGCGCCTCGGCCATCCGCTGCTCGGCGATCCGGTCGGCCGCGGCGGCCGGCGGAATCCCATCCGCCTTCGCACGTGCGAATATGGCGAGCATGGTGTCGAAGATCTTCGACGCCTTCGCCTTGCACCGGTCGAAGTCGAAGCCGTGCAGCTCGTCGGCGACCTGGATGACACCGCCGGCGTTCACCACGTAGTCCGGCGCGTAGAGGATCCCGCGGTCCGCGAGGTCCTTCTCCACACCCGGGTGGGCGAGCTGGTTGTTGGCGGCGCCGCAGACGACCTTGGCGGTGAGCACCGGCACGGTGCCGTCGTTCAGCGCCCCGCCCAGCGCGCAGGGGGCGTAGATGTCCAGGCCCTCGGTGCGGATCAGCGCGTCGGTGTCGGCGACGGCGCTGACACCGGCCGGGTGCCGGTCGAGGATCCGGCGCACCGCGTCCTCGCGGACGTCGGTGATGACGACCTCGGCGCCCTCGGCCCGCAGGTGCTCCACCAGGTGGTGACCGACCTTGCCCACGCCCGCGACGCCCACCTTGCGGTCCCGCAGCGACGGGTCGCCCCACAGGTGCTGCGCCGAGGCGCGCATGCCCTGGTAGACGCCGAAGGCGGTGAGCACGGAGGAGTCGCCCGCGCCGCCGTTCTCCGGGGAGCGCCCGGTGGTCCAGCGGCACTCGCGCGCCACGACGTCCATGTCGGCGACGTAGGTGCCGACGTCGCAGGCGGTGACGTACCGGCCGCCGAGCGAGGCGACGAACCGCCCGTAGGCGAGCAGCAGCTCCTCGGTCTTGATCTTCTCCGGGTCGCCGATGATCACGGCCTTGCCGCCGCCGTGGTCGAGACCGGCCATGGCGTTCTTGTACGACATGCCGCGCGCCAGGTTGAGCGCGTCGGCGACGGCCTCCTCCTCGTTGGCGTACGGGTAGAACCGCGTACCGCCGAGGGCGGGGCCCAGCGCGGTGGAGTGGATGGCGATGACGGCCTTGAGGCCGCTGGCACGGTCCTGGCAGAGCACGACTTGCTCATGGCCGCCCTGGTCCGAGTGGAACAGGGTGTGCAGGACGCCGTCAGATACGTCGGTCACTGTGGTGACTCCTGAGTAAGTAGCGGCGGGTGAGAGCAGCCCCCGTACGGGTGGCGGGGACTGTTGAGCACGAGACTAGAGCCTGCCGGGCCCGTCGTCGGCACCATGGCGGGGATCACCTCCGACCGGAGTACTCGCGTGCGACGATTTGCATGGATTCACCGCCCGCCCGCGCGTGTCCGCCACGCGCCCACGAAAGGTTTTCACGGCGCAGCTCGGGGGAGGGAGCAGGCGTGCCCAAGGTGACCTCGGTGATCGTCCCGTACGCGACCTACCTGCGCGTGTACGAACCGCTGGCCGCCTTCCCGCAGCCCGAGCGCGAGCACTGGGCGCGCTACGCCCGCCGCCCCGGCCGGCCCTCCTGCCAGGACGAGCTGCGCCGGGCCCTGGCCGGCCTGGTTCCGACCCCTCCGGTCGCGGTGCCCGTTCACGAAAGCGACGACGCGTTCGTGCTGGAGATCGACGGCGTGGTCTGTGTCTGCCCCTGGCGCACCCGGCTGCGCGGCTGGCAGGCGCTGGGCGAGCTGGCCGAGGAGTTCCCGCTGCCGGTGCTGGACGCGCTGCTGCCGCCGGTGGTGCGGCGCGAGGCGGCCCAGGACTACGAGCGCTGGCTGGCCGACCACCCCGATGCCCGGCCGTGGATCCGCACGGCCACCTGGCAGGTGCCGATCAACTGGTTCGTGCTCTTCTCCGACGAGGAGCGCGAGTACACCAAGGGCTCCGCCGACGAGGCGCCGGTGCTGCGCTACCGCACGCCGATGGTCGAGGCCCGGCGGCGGGTGGCGCGGGGGCTGCGCGCGCTGAAGAACGCCATGGACGAGGGCCCGCTGATCGACGGCCTGGTGGACGTGGGGCGCTGGCTGGAGGAGTTCCACCCGCGCTCGTACGTGGAGCTCGACTACGGCGGGCTGGTGCACGCCCTGCCGCCCGGCGCGCTGGAGGACGACCACTCCGCGGCCGACGTGGCGGAGGGCATCGCGGCGCTGCGGGTGGGCGACGGGGAGACCGCGGGCGCGGCGTACGGGCGGCTCGTGGAGCGCTGGCGGGCGGTGCGGGACCTGCGCTCGGCGAACTGAGTGCTCAGCGAGCCGTGTGTACGCAGAGTGAGCAGACGAGCGCGAACTGGCGTTTGACCAAACGCCCTTCTTGAGGTTTCGTCTTCGCCCTGAGGCCGCGTCAACAGCCGCTCGACAACGGACAAGCGTGACGGACCGCACGTACAAGGCCCTTGCGTCGCTTGCCCACCCTCATGCCAAAATAGGACAAGGAGTCCGGGGAGGACTCCTCCGTCCTACTGTGCTCCATTGTGGGCGGAAACTCAGCATTGCACGCTTTGGGGGGTCTCGTGACTCCTGCACGCCGCTGTGACTGATCGTCACAGCGGCGTGACTGTCCGCTATGGCACGGTCCATCGGCTTCCGCGGCTGATGAACACCTGGGAGGGCAATTCCGTCGGTTTGGCCGACGCCGCTGGACAGATGGTGTAGTTGTAGTGCCGAGGACAAGCCGTTCGTCCTATAACCGACTCGACTCGCGTCCGCCATTTCGGGCAACGCGGGTCAAGGTGCAGAATTTAGAGGAAAGAACCGAGAAGGTTCGGTTCTCCCGAGGAGGCCGCTCATGACCGCTCGCACGCCTGATGCCGAGCCGCTGCTGACCCCGGCTGAGGTCGCCACCATGTTCCGCGTCGACCCGAAGACGGTCACGCGCTGGGCGAAGGCCGGCAAGCTCACGTCGATCCGCACGCTCGGCGGGCATCGCCGCTACCGCGAGGCCGAGGTCCGCGCTCTGCTCGCGGGCATCCCGCAGCAGCGCAGCGAGGCCTGAACAACTGAATATCCGGGCATATCGGCAGGTCCCCCAACCCGCCGAGGCGCCCGTCATCCATAGCTCCAAGCGACGCGGGGACTGCCCCAACAGGCCCCTCGCCCACACCGATCAGAGCTTCATCAGCCGCTGAACCTGGGTGCGTCGTCGATCGCGCTGGACCTCCGCCGGGTCCAGCGCGATCTTTTTTGTGCGTCCTGCGGGCCTCCGGGCTGCGGTTATGCGCGGGCTTGTGGAGGCCTGTGGGGAGAGTGCAATTGCACATATTAAATTGACGCGTTGTAGGAGGGGGGTATAGACGGCGCTTCTGAAAACTCATGCGGTGACACCCGTCACATGCGAGGCGTCTTGATGAGCCTGTGGCATATGCGCTAAACGGAACGGACGTTGGCGGTGCCCCTGCTGTCCTCGGGGCGGGAGCCGGACTCCATGGCCAGCCGCAGCAGCCGATGACAGATCGGGCAGTGGCGGGTGAGATGCCGGTACGACGTGGCGGCCGCCAGATGCGCCCGCAGCAGTGCACGTGCCCGATGGCTGCCTGATGCCCCCATACACCACCTCCGAGAAGCCACCCGGGAAGCGGGTCCCCTGACTTCTGGCGTACTGGCAGAGTGCGGGGCCGTCAAGACGGCCGGGACAGCGCGCAGAAGCGGCACAGAAGCGGCACAGAAGCCCACGAGGCGGCCCGAGACGGGCGCCGGCGCGCCCCTGGGCCGGAGGGGGCGGACGGGAGCGGTCCCGCGCCGCAGGCGGGAACCGGGCGCCGTGGCCCGGAACGGCGAGAGGCCCGCATCCGTGACGGATGCGGGCCTCTTCTCGTGCGGTCCTGACGGGATTTGAACCCGCGGCCTCCACCTTGACAGGGTGGCGAGCACTCCAAACTGCTCCACAGGACCAGGTTTCGCAGAGCGATTCGTGCTGTGCGCTGCGAGAAGAGACTGTACAGGAGCCGAGCCTCCGGGTCGAACTCACCCTGTGTGCCGAATCCGTCACGGGGTCAGGGTGTCCCCGTCACGGGGCCAGTGCGTCGATCGCCTTCACGATCCGCTTGTCCGACACCGGGTACTTCGTGCTTAGCGCGTGAGCGAAGTAGCTGACCCTCAGCTCCTCGATCATCCAGCGGATCTCCAGGACCTTCCGCGGCACCGGCCGCCCCTGCGGCATCTGCTCCAGCAGCCAGGCGTACTCGTCCTGCATCTCCTGGATCTTCTGCATGCGCGTGGTGTCCCGCTGGACGTTCGTCGGCATCTGCTGCAGCCGGCGGTCGGCGGCCACCAGATAGCGCAGCAGGTCCGGCAGGCGGTGCAGGCCCGCCTCCGTCACGAAGCCGGGCTTCACCAGCCCGTCCAGCTGCGCCCTGACGTCCTGGAGGTTGGCCAGCAGGGCGGGGCTGCGCACCGACTTCAGGCGGCGCTCGCAGGACTGCCAGGCGGCCAGCACCTGCTGCACCTGACCCACCGTGCGGACGGTCGTGTCGACGATCTCCGCGCGGACCTTGTCGTAGAGCTTCCGGTAGGACTCCTCGTCCCAGGCCGGCCCGCCGAAGTCCGCGATCAGCTTGTCGGCCGCGGCCGTGGCGCAGTCGTCGAACAGCGCCTGCACGGAGCCGTGCGGATTGGCGGACAGGGCGAGCTTCTGGGGGTTGGTCAGCTTTTCGGACGCGAACTTCGCGGGGTTGACCGGGATGTTGCGCAGGATCAGCCGTCGGGTGCCCTTCCACATCGCCTCGGCCTGCTCCTCCTCGGTGTCGAAGAGGCGGACCGAGACGGTGTCACCGTCGTCCACCAGCGCCGGATACGCGCGCACCGGCTGGCCGGCGCGGCGGGTCTCGAAGACGCGGGTGAGCGTGCCGATGGTCCAGTCGGTCAGGCCCTTGCGCTCCAGCGACTCGCCGCCCGCACGGACCGCGCTGGCAGCCGCCGCCTTGGAGATGGCCTTGCGGGCCTCCGGCTTCAGCCGCAGCTTCAGCGCCTGCAGGTCCTTGTCCTCGTCGATCTTGCGCCGGCGCTCGTCGACGATCCGGAAAGTGATCTTCAGATGGTCGGGGACCTTCGACCAGTCGAAGTCGTCCGCCTCGAAGGGCACACCGACCATGCGCTTCAGCTCCCGCGCCATGGTGACCGTCAGCGGCTCCTGCAGCGGCACCGCCCGCTCCAGGAAGGCCTTCGCGTAGTTGGGTGCGGGGACGTAGTTGCGGCGGATGGGCTTGGGCAGCGAGCGGATCAGCTCGGTGACCAGCTCCTCGCGCAGGCCGGGGATCTGCCAGTCGAAGCCCTCCTCCTCGACCTGGTTGAGCACCTGGAGCGGGATGTGCACGGTCACACCGTCGGCGTCCGCGCCCGGCTCGAACTGGTAGGTGACCTTGAACTTCAGCGGGCCCTGCCGCCAGGTGTCCGGGTAGTCGGCCTTGGTGACCGCCTCCGCCGACTCCCGGATGAGCATCTCCCGCTCGAAGTCCAGGAAGTCCGGCTGCTCGTGCCGCTTGCGCTTCCACCAGGAGTCGAAGTGCGCGCCGGAGACGACATGTTCGGGGATCCGCTGGTCGTAGAAGTCGAACAGGGTCTCGTCGTCGACGACGATGTCCCGGCGGCGGGCGCGGTGCTCCAGCTCCTCGACCTCGCCGAGCAGCTTGCGGTTGTCCGCGAAGAACTTGTGGTGGGTGCGCCAGTCGCCCTCGACCAGCGCGTTGCGGATGAACAGCTCCCGGGAGACCTCCGGGTCGATCCGCCCGTAGTTCACCTTGCGCTGGGCGACGATCGGCACCCCGTACAGCGTGACCTTCTCGTACGCCATCACCGCCGCCTGGTCCTTCTCCCAGTGCGGCTCGCTGTAGGTGCGTTTGACCAGATGGCCCGCGAGCGGCTCGACCCACTCCGGCTCGATCTTCGCGTTCACCCGGGCCCACAGCCGGCTCGTCTCCACCAGCTCGGCGGACATCACGAACCGCGGCTGCTTCTTGAACAGGGCCGAGCCCGGGAAGATCGCGAACTTGGCGTTGCGGGCGCCCAGGTACTCGTTCTTGTTGCCGTCCTTCACGTCCTTCATGCCGATGTGCGAGAGCAGACCGGCGAGGAGGGAGACATGGATGCGGTCGGCGGGGGCGTCCTGCTCGTTGAGGTGGATGCCCATCTGCTTGGCGACCGTGCGCAGCTGGGTGTAGATGTCCTGCCACTCACGGATCCGCAGGAAGTTCAGATACTCCTGCTTGCACATCCGGCGGAAGGAGCTGGAGCCCCGCTCCTTCTGCTGCTCGCGGATGTACCGCCACAGATTGAGGTAGGCGAGGAAGTCGCTGGTCTCGTCCTTGAAGCGGGCGTGCAGCTGGTCCGCCTGGGTCTGCTTGTCGGCGGGCCGTTCGCGGGGGTCCTGGATGGACAGCGCGGCGGCTATCACCATCACCTCGCGGACACAGCCGTTCTTGTCGGCCTCCAGCACCATGCGGGCCAGCCGCGGGTCGACCGGGAGCTGCGCCAGCTTGCGGCCGGTCTCGGTGAGCCGCTTGCGGGGGTCCTTCTGCTTCGGGTCCAGCGCGCCGAGCTCCTGCAGCAGCTGCACACCGTCGCGGATGTTGCGGTGGTCCGGCGGGTCGATGAAGGGGAACTTCTCGATGTCGCCGAGGCCGGCCGCGGTCATCTGCAGGATGACGGAGGCGAGGTTGGTGCGCAGGATCTCCGCGTCGGTGAACTCCGGGCGGGAGAGGAAGTCGTCCTCGGAGTACAGGCGGATGCAGATGCCGTCCGAGGTGCGGCCGCAGCGGCCCTTGCGCTGGTTGGCGCTGGCCTGCGAGATCGGCTCGATCGGCAGCCGCTGGACCTTGGTGCGGTGGCTGTAGCGGGAGATCCGGGCGAAGCCGGGGTCGACGACGTACTTGATGCCGGGGACCGTGAGGGAGGTCTCGGCGACATTGGTCGCCAGCACGATCCGGCGCCCGGTGTGCGGCTGGAAGACCCGGTGTTGCTCGGCGTGCGAGAGCCGGGCGTACAGCGGCAGCACCTCGGTGAACTTGTACTGCTTCTTGTTGAGCGCGTCCGCCGTGTCCCGGATCTCCCGCTCACCGGAGAGGAACACCAGGATGTCGCCGGGCCCCTCCGCCATCAGCTCCTCGACGGCGTCGATGATCGCGGTGATCTGGTCCCGGTCGGCGTCGTCGGAGTCCTCCTCAAGCAGCGGCCGGTAGCGGACCTCCACGGGGTAGGTCCGGCCGCTGACCTCGATGATCGGGGCGTCGTCGAAGTGCCGGGAGAAGCGTTCCGGGTCGATGGTCGCCGAGGTGATGACGACCTTGAGGTCCGGGCGCCTGGGCAGCAGCTGGGCGAGGTAGCCCAGCAGGAAGTCGATGTTGAGGGACCGCTCGTGGGCCTCGTCGATGATGATCGTGTCGTAGGCGCGCAGCTCGCGGTCGGTCTGGATCTCCGCGAGCAGGATGCCGTCGGTCATCAGCTTGATGAAGGTGCCCTCGGGGTCCACCTGGTCGGTGAAGCGCACCTTCCAGCCGACGGCCTCGCCGAGCGGGGTGCGCAGCTCCTCGGCCACGCGCTCGGCGACGGTACGGGCGGCGATCCGGCGGGGCTGGGTGTGCCCGATCATGCCCCGCACGCCCCGGCCGAGCTCCATGCAGATCTTGGGGATCTGCGTGGTCTTGCCGGAGCCCGTCTCACCGGCGACGATCACGACCTGGTGGTCGCGGATCGCCTCGGCGATCTCGTCCTTCTTCTGGCTGACGGGCAGCTGCTCGGGATAGCCGACCTCGGGCACCCGGGCCCGGCGTGCGGCGATCCGCTCCTCGGCCCGGGCGATCTCCGCCTCGATCTCGGCGAGCACGGCGGCACGCGCCTCGGGCTTGCGGATCTTGCGTGCGCCCTCCAGCCGCCGGCCGAGGCGGTGCGCGTCCCGCAGGGACACGTCGGAGAGCCGGGAGGCGAGGGCGCCGAGGGCGGGTGCGGGTGCGGGATGCGTGAACATACGGATTCCAGGATCTCATCCGGCCGAAAATCCCGGCGAATGGTTTTGCGGGGCGTCCGGGCGACATGGATGCGACACGGACAGGCATCAGTGCCGGGCAGCCGGACATCGACAAGGGCCCCGACCGAACGGTCGGGGCCCTTGGGCTGTGGCTGGGGCCGGGGTCGAACCGGCGACCTTCCGCTTTTCAGGCGGACGCTCGTACCAACTGAGCTACCCAGCCACGGTGTTTCACGTGAAACACCAGCGGTCCTGACGGGATTTGAACCCGCGGCCTCCACCTTGACAGGGTGGCGAGCACTCCAAACTGCTCCACAGGACCAAGCGTGATGTACGACAGTGTCGCACAGAGTGGTGCGTGCCCCCAACGGGATTCGAACCCGTGCTACCGCCTTGAAAGGGCGGCGTCCTAGGCCGCTAGACGATGAGGGCTATCGGCCCGCCTGGGCGCTTCTCAGCGCGTCGGGGACGTGAGAAGCATATGGGATGGCGGGATGGTTCGCCAAAACGGTTTCAGGAGGTGCTCGGGGAGGGGGTCGCGGGCGAGGGCGTCGCGCCGGGCTGGTTCTCCTCCGGCAGATGGCGGCTGACCTCCGCCCTGGTCATGCCGAGACCGCCCAGCTCGATGGAGTCCCAGGCCTGGAGCCGGCGGGTGTCGCGGTCGAAGTAGAGGATCGACGCCTGGATCGGGTCGGGGCGCTCCCCCTCGACCGCGCGCAGGCCGCTGCCCCCGGTGGAGCCCTCCACGCGCAGCCGCGTGCCGTACTCCATGACCTCGGTGTCCTGGCGGTGCAGATGACCGGCCAGCACCAGCGGGACCGTGCCGTCGACCTCCCGGGCCGCGGACGGCTCGTGCACCATGGCGACGTCCACCGGCCGGCCGGCGGCCCGGTGGTCGCGCAGGGCGGAGGCGAGGCGGGCGCCCGCCAGTTCCTGGGACATCTCGGCCCCGGCCTTCCTGGACCGGTCGGGCGTGAACTGGGGGTCGCCCATCCCGGCGAAGCGCAGGCCCGCGATGGTCCTGGCCCGGCCGTCGTCGAGGACGTGGACGTTCTTCAGGTCCTGGAGATAGCGCTGGGTGACACGGGAGTCGTGGTTGCCGCGGACCCAGACATAGGGGGCGCCGAGGTCCTCGATGGGGTCGAGGAAACCGTTCTCGGCGGCGGTGCCGTGGTCCATGGTGTCGCCGGTGTCCACGATCACGTCGACCTGGTACTGGTCCACCAGCGAGGCGATGATCTTCCAGGCCGCCGGGTTGAGGTGGATGTCCGACACATGCAGCACCCGGATGGTGGTGGGGTCGGGCTCGTAGGCGGGCAGCGTGGAGGTGGCGTCGTACAGCTTGGCCACATTGCTGACCAGGCGCGCCAGCTCCTTCTGGTAGACGTCGAACTCGGTGACGATGCTGCGCGCGTCGCCGACCAGCGAGGGGGCCGAGGAGAGCAGCCCGGAGAAGCGGGGCTCCAGCACGGAGTCCGGGTTCCAGGTGGCGTACGCGGTGCCGCCGGACGCGGCGAGCAGGGCGAGGGCGAGACCCCCGGCGGCCAGCGCGCGGCGCGGACGCCGGTAGACCAGCAGGCCGAGCGCGGTGGCGCCGGTGACCACGGCGACACAGGAGCGCACGGCCAGATCGGCGGTGCCCCGGGTGACGTCCCGGGCGACCTCGTCCTGCAGGCCGGAGAGGCGTTCGGGTTGGTCGACCAGGGCCTGGGCGCGGTCCGGGTCGAGCTGGTCGACGTTGACGTCGAGGCGGACCGGGGCGATGTGGCTGTCCAGTTCCAGCGCGCCCAGCGGTGAGACATTGATCTTCGTGCCACCGGTGAACGAGGGCCGCAGGGTCATCGTGGTGTTCATCGGGCCGACCGGGACCCGCACATTGCCCACCACGAGCAGGCCCAGCCAGGCGCCGACGACGACCACGGTGATCAGCCCGAGGGCGCGCAGCCAGGGGCTGCGCTGCGGCGCCAGGCCGATCGTCTCCGGTGCGCGCCGGCGGGAGCGGTGGCGTCGGGGAAGCCGGATGTGGTGCATGGCGTTCATGACGGCGGCGGGGACGCGGGCCATTGATCCCGTATGCCCATACAGAGTGCCTGATATGCCGCGCGCCGCGCTGGACTCGTACGGACGGGTCGTACCTGACAATGGCTGATGTGCTGGAGATGACACGCGAGGAGTTCGAGGAGCTGGTCGCGGAAGCGCTCGACCGGATTCCGCCGGAGCTGACGCGGCTGATGGACAACGTGGCGGTGTTCGTCGAGGACGAGCCGCCCGCCGACGATCCCGAGCTGCTGGGGGTGTACGAGGGGACCCCGCTGACCGAGCGCGGCGAGTGGTACGCCGGGGTGCTGCCGGACCGGATCACCATCTTCCGCGGGCCGACGCTGAGGATGTGCGAGTCGCGGGAGGACGTCGTCGCGGAGACGGAGATCACGGTGGTGCACGAGATCGCGCACCACTTCGGGATCGACGACGCCCGACTGCACGCCCTCGGCTACGGATAGGTCCCCGGGCATGGATACGGATACGGGTCGACTACGGATACGTCCAACGGCGTGTCCTCTTGCGGGCAGGGGGAGTTGGGCATGGCAACCCGCTACTCCCATCCGGAGGTGGCCGCCGTGCCCCGCAAGCTCGTTCCCGTCCGCCTGGCCGCCACGCTGGTGGCCGTCGCCGCTGCCGCCGGCTGTATGAGCGTCGGCGAGGACGGTGCGGGCGGGGGCGCCGAGCCGACGCACTCCGTGAAGCCGGGCGCCAAGGTCCCGGACGGGGCGGCCGCACCCGGCGGCGGCGACTCCGGGCACGGGGTCGCGGCCGGCGAGGGCAGGGCCGCGGACGGCGAGCGCGCGGAGAAGGAGAAGAGGGGGAAGGACGGGAAGAAGCGGTCCGAGAAGTCCGCGCGCCCCGGCACTTCCCCGTCCCCGGGGGCGAGCCGTTCACGGCCGGCCGGCGGCGGGCCGGGCGGACCCGCGGAACCCACCCCCGACGAGCGGCCCGTGCCGCAGCAGCCCACCCGGACCCCGGACCCGCAGCCCACACCCACGCCGCCCGAGCCGTCCGGTGAGCCGGAACCCACCGCCCCGGAGCCCTCCTCCTCGGCGCACGAACCGCCGCAGACCCAGCTGGCGCAGCGGGAACCCGCGCCGGAGGCGGGGGCGCCGGCGTAGACGTGACACACTTGGGTCCGGTCGACGTGACACACTTCGCTTCGCTCGACGTGGCACACTTCGACCGGACCGCCGCCCCACCGCGCTGACCTGCCGCGGTGCTCCCGGACCGGGACCCGGTTTGCTTTCGGGGCCCCCGGGTGCGTATGGTGGCAGATCGTTTGATCCTATTTGCCCGGCGCCACCGCAGAGCGCGCCGTGTGGCGCGTACTCTCTCCCTTGCCGTGGTGGACCGCATCGAGGCGGTCGTATTGCGAATCGCGAATCACGGAGTTGACGGGCGCGTGCCGAAGAGACTCCGGAAGGTTTCGCATTCGTATGCCCATCGCCAGTACCGATCACGTCGTCGTGCCCGAGAACTCTGAGGATGTCGCCGACGACATCCAGAACCTCGCGGACACCGACACCGCCCCCGAGAAGGCCCCCGAGGTCACGTTCGCCGATCTCGGCCTCCCCGAGGGCGTCGTGCGCAAGCTCGCGCAGAACGGCGTGACCACTCCCTTCCCGATCCAGGCCGCGACCATCCCGGACGCCCTGGCCGGCAAGGACATCCTCGGCCGCGGCCGCACCGGCTCCGGCAAGACCCTCTCCTTCGGTCTGCCGACGCTGGCGCAGCTCGCCGGCGGCCGGACCGAGAAGCACCGGCCGCGCGCCGTCATCCTGACCCCGACGCGTGAGCTCGCCATGCAGGTCGCCGACGCGCTCCAGCCCTACGGCGACGTCCTCGGTCTGAAGATGAAGGTCGTCTGCGGCGGCACCTCCATGGGCAACCAGATCTACGCCCTCGAACGCGGCGTCGACATCCTCGTCGCCACGCCCGGCCGCCTGCGCGACATCATCAACCGCGGCGCCTGCTCGCTCGAGAGCGTGGAGATCACCGTCCTCGACGAGGCCGACCAGATGTCCGACCTGGGCTTCCTGCCCGAGGTGACGGAGCTGCTGGACCAGGTACCGGCGGGCGGTCAGCGCATGCTCTTCTCCGCCACCATGGAGAACGAGATCAAGACGCTCGTGGACCGGTACCTGGACGACCCCGCCACCCACGAGGTGGACGCGGCCCAGGGCGCGGTGACGACCATGTCGCACCACATCCTGGTCGTGAAGCCCAAGGACAAGGCGCCGGTCACCGCGGCCATCGCCTCCCGCAAGGGCCGCACCATCATCTTCGTCCGCACCCAGCTCGGCGCCGACCGCGTCGCCGACCAGCTGCGCGAGGCGGGCGTCAAGGCCGAGGCGCTGCACGGCGGCATGACCCAGGGCGCCCGGACCCGCACGCTGGCCGACTTCAAGGACGGCTACGTCAACGTCCTGGTCGCCACCGACGTCGCCGCGCGCGGCATCCACGTCGACGGCATCGACCTGGTGCTCAACGTGGACCCGGCCGGCGACCACAAGGACTACCTGCACCGCGCCGGCCGCACCGCGCGCGCCGGCCGCACCGGAACCGTCGTCTCCCTCTCCCTGCCGCACCAGCGGCGCCAGATCTTCCGGCTGATGGAGGACGCGGGCGTCGACGCCACGCGCCACATCATCCAGGGCGGCGCCGCCTTCGACCCCGAGGTCGCCGAGATCACCGGCGCCCGGTCGATGACCGAGGTCCAGGCCGAGTCGGCGGCCAACGCCGCCCAGCAGGCCGAGCGCGAGGTCGCCCAGCTCACCAAGGAGCTGGAGCGGGCGCAGCGCCGCGCGGCGGAACTGCGCGAAGAGGCCGACCGGCTGATCGCCCGGGCCGCCCGCGAGCGCGGCGAGGACCCGCAGGCCGCGGTGGCCGAGGCCGCCGAGACAGCCACCGGGGCGGAGATCTCGCTGCCGGAGCAGCCGGGCGCGCGCGACATGGACCGCACCGAATACGTGCCCGCTCCCGCCGAGCGCCGCGAGCGCCGCGACGACCGTGACGGCGACCGCGGCGGTTTCCGTCGCGACGAGCGTCGTGACGACCGGGCCGACCGTGGTGGCCGTTCCTTCGAGCGGCGCGACGACCGGGGCGGCTTCAACCGGGACCGTGACCGTGACCGTGGCGGCTTCCGTCGCGACGACCGCCGTGACGACCGGGGCGGCCGCTCCTTCGACCGTGACCGCGACCGTGGCGGTTTCCGTCGCGACGAGCGTCGTGACGACCGGGGTGACCGCGGTGGCCGTACCTTCGAACGCCGTGACGACCGCGGCGGCTTCAACCGGGACCGTGACCGTGACCGCGGCGGCTTCCGCCGTGACGACCGGGGTGACCGTGGCGGCCGTTCCTTCGAACGCCGTGACGACCGGGGCGGGTTCGGCCGCGACCGTGACCGTGGCGGCTTCCGTCGCGACGACCGCGGCGGCCACCGCGGCAGCGACCGTCCGTTCAACCGCGACCGCCAGGGCGACCGTCCGGGCTTCCGCTCCGGCGGCCACGACCGCCCGTCCCACGACCGCCCCTACGGCCGTCGTGACGACCACCGCGGCGGCTCCTTCGGACGCCGCGAGGACAAGCCGCGCTGGAAGCGCAACGGCTGACCCGGCGAGCGAAACCGACCGGAAGGGCCCGCACGACGACCGTCGTGCGGGGCCTTGCGCTCGTCCGGGTGACCTAGGGCCTGTCGTTTGGATCAGCCCGCGGACGCGGGGTCTGGCACGCGCATCTGCGGCGTTGTCACCGGTTGCCGATGCTCCGCATCGGCG